>JANOOA010000298.1:0-4810 GCA_031421115.1 Gammaproteobacteria bacterium
GAGCCACCGGTAAAATCGTCACTGCGACCAGCCCGGCAAGCACGATGATGATCGCTAATACCGTCGCAAAAATAGGCCGTTCGATAAAAAATTTAGACATGGGATGCAGCTCCCGCTGAATGACTGATGAACTGATCTCAAGCTATCCTGGCAGCCTTGCCAAGTTGCTCGAAATGCATCTTACTTTTTGGCAGGGCTGCCAGCACCCGCAGGATTCGGCGCACCAGAGCCTTGCCCCGGTGCATGCGGTGCCACTGGCGAACCGGGTCGCAGCTTCATCAGGTTGTCGATAATAACCTTGTCGCCGGGATTAATGCCTTGAGTAATAATCCAGTCATGTCCTGACCAGCCATTGGTTTCTACAGGGCGTGGCGCCACGGTGTTGTTGGGTGCCACGGTAAACACCACTTTACCTTGATCACTCTGCAACAGCGCAGACTGTGGCACCAGATAGGCCTGGCGATGTCCGGTAGTCACCTGTACACGCACAAACTGACCGGGCAACAGCGCAAATTTGGTGTTGGTAAATTCCGCTCGTAATGGCACTGTTCCGGTTCTTGCATCAATACTCGATCCCGAAAAATTGAGCTTTCCGGATGGCTCATAAGTACTGCCGTCAGCCAGCACCAACTTTACATTCGTCTTGCCTGACGTTTGGCGTAACTGCAAAGTTTCGCTTTCGGAAAGCGAAAATCTCACCCAGATCGGATCAGCGACGCTGATGGTTGTCATCAAACTCGCCTCACTACCTGCGGTGATAAGACTCCCTTCGGAATGCAGCGCGCGGCCAGTGACACCCGAAATCGGCGCAGTAACACGGGTATATGACAGGTTCAATTCAGCATCACGCATCCGCGCCTCGCTCGCAGTGAGTTGCGCCTGTGATGTTTTTAGCGTTGAAGTTGCATCATCGTATTCGCGCTGGCTAATCGCTTTTTCTTCGGCCAATGTTTTAAGGCGCGTTCCTTCTCGTTGCGCCCGTTCAAGATTAGCTTTTTCTTGCGCCAGTGAAGCGTGCGCCTGCGCCAAGGCACTCTCATAAGGCACAGGATCAATCGTGAATAGTACGGCACCAGCTTTAACAGCATCCCCTTCGGTGTAGAGTTTTTGTTTCACAATGCCAGAAACCCGCGCACGCACTTCAACTTCTTTGGAGCCTTCAGTCTGCCCCACTGCCTCAAGTGTGACTGGCACAGTCTGGGGTTGAACGTCAATCGCCGTGACTGGCAATGCCATGCCACCCGGAGGGCCACTGACGCTTTGGGCGTTCTGCGCAGGTTGCCCGCAGGCCGTAAGAAGAAGCACCGTTATCCCGCCCAGGCCATTTACCAGACGCTGACGCTTATATTGGTGAGGGTATGGGTGCCGGAAGAGATGAAGGAAAACACGCACAAACAGTGAACTCATAAACTGGAATTTGACCATGGGTACGCATCCTGCTGGAAATCAAGCTTTATATGATATACAATCATGAATGTATGTCAATACATCTTTACAAAATAAATTGTGTCATCAGATCAGCGCAGTGCTAATATCGCACCATTCAGGAGCATATACGCACTATAATTAACCACATTTTAACATGATTAATATGACACTATGGTTCGTCGCACCAAAGAAGACTCTCAGGAAACACGACTCGCAATTATAGCCGCAGCGCGTGCAACATTTCATGAGCATGGCGTAACTCGCACCACCATGGAGCAGATCGCCACCGCTGCAGGCGTCACGCGCGGCGCCATTTACTGGCATTTCGCCGATAAGACGGCGCTCTTCTACGCCATGCGTGAACAAGTCACGCTACCGTTAATGGATCGCACCAGCCTCGAATTACTCGGAGAAAAGACCTGTGACCCACTGCAACGTATCGAGAATTTTTTAAGTGCCGTTATGGGGGCGGTCACTGGCTGTGAAAATGTACGCGGCACATTCGAAATCATGAATTTTAAATGTGAGTATGTTGATGAGTTACGCCAGGAATTGGTCGCATGCCGCGCTGTCCATAATGAGCTTCTTGCCAAATTCACCAGTCTCTATCGGGAAGCGCAACGCGCCACCCTGCTGCGGCCTGGACTCGCGCCAGACATCGCTGCGGCTGACACGCTGGTATTCAGTTTTGGTTTAATCCGACTGTGGCTTATGGATGAAGATGGCACTCTGGTGCGTAACCGCGTTGCAAAGCTCATCGCCGCGCATGTTGATAATCATCGGGCGATTATTTAATCTGCCCATTAAACCCAGATTTTCCATTAGCACTCTACTGCAGCCGCACAAAGCACTCAATCTGCGCATCCTCGCTACAAGGCTAATGGCAAGTCTCGGTTAAACAATGAAGCATGCAGCAAAGTCTGTGTATATTCATGACGCGGTGCAGTAAACAACTGCTCAGTATCGCCTGCCTCCACCACCCTGCCGCCACGCATGACCATGACACGATGAGCCATGGCACGAATTACCTTGAGATCATGGGTAATAAATAAATAACTCAGCCCGTGGGTTACCTGAAAACCTCGTAATAATTCCAGTACCTGTTTTTGCACGGACACATCCAGCGCACTGGTGGGTTCATCCAGTAAAATCAGTTTTGGCTCCAGCACCACCACGCGTGCGATGGCGATGCGTTGGCGCTGGCCGCCCGAAAACTCATGGGGATAACGCGACAGCATGTCACCCGACAAGCCCACCTCGCCCAATACCTTCACAATCCGTTCACGGCGCTGCACTTTTGTCAGCGCAGGAAAATGAATCTGTAACCCTTCACCAATAATCTGCTCAACCGTCATGCGCGGCGACAGAGATGAATATGGATCCTGAAATACCACCTGAAAATTCCGCCGCAGCAAACGTAACTGGCGTGAACCCACGGTATCCAGACGTTGCCCATCAAACACGATTTCGCCCGCGCATTCCTGTAAACGCAGCAGACACATGCCCAGCGTAGATTTACCTGAGCCTGATTCACCGACAATGCCCAGCGTCTCGCCTTGGCGCACGGTGAGGTCAACATCATCCACAGCTTTGACTTCGCCAATTGTATGACGAAAAAATCCGGCTTTAATGGGAAAAGCGCACTTCAATTTATCGGCTTGCATCAACACCGGACGTGTCGCCATGCTTGCCGATTTTTCATCGGCTAATAATCTTGTCGGTTCGCTATCCAATAAAAATCGTGTGTAGGGATGCTGTGGTGCGGCAAACAGGTCATTGACCGTGGCCTGCTCTACAAGGTGACCATGTTGCATTACACAAATACGATCCGCAAAGCGCCGCACCATGTTCAGGTCATGGGTAATCATCAACACGGCCATCGAGAAATCGCGCTGTAAATCCTCCAGCAAATGGAGAATCTGCAATTGAATAGTGACATCCAGCGCCGTAGTTGGCTCGTCGGCAATTAATAATTTAGGGCTGCATGCCAGCGCCATGGCGATCATCACGCGTTGCCGCTGCCCACCAGACAGCATATGCGGGTAAGCATCAAAACGCTTATGCGGTTCAGGTATGCCAGTGCGATCCAGGAGTTCAAGCATACGTTGGCGTGCCATCGCTTTGCTCATGCCTTCGTGAACCACCAAAGGCTCAATCAATTGCTGACCAATGGTGTAGACCGGGTTGAGTGCCGTCATCGGCTCCTGAAATATCATGGCAATATCTTTGCCACGTATACCGCGCAGGGTGCGTTGATCACACTTGAGCAGATCCCTGCCCTGAAAATAAATAGCACCACTGGGATATGACACATGGTGATGATCATGCAAATGCAGCATTGATAACGCGGTAACCGACTTCCCCGAGCCAGACTCCCCTACCAGAGCGAGCTTCTCGCCTGCATGAATCTTAAAACTGATGTTGTGTACTACTTCATTAGCTCGGTCAGCATGACCAAACTGTATTGAAAGATCTTCAACCGATAACAATGGGCGCAAAGGAGTTTGATCAGACATGGGTATCATTCTTTCTTGTAAGGACGCGTCAACCGCGCCGCGCATCAAGTGCTTCACGCACCGCTTCACCAATAAAAATCAACAGCACCAGAGTGCTGACCAGAACACCAAACGTGGTCATGGACAACCACCATGCGTCAATATTATCTTTACCTTGCGCCAGCAGTTCGCCCAGGCTGGGCGTGGTCGGGGGCACACCAAGACCAAGAAAGTCGAGACTCGTCAAGGCCAGAATAGAGCCGCTGATACGAAACGGCAGAAATGTAATGACAGACACCATGCTGTTCGGCAATAAATGGCGCAGCATAATGGCGCGAGTTGATACTCCCAGCGCACGCGCTGCTTTCACGTAATCCATGTTGCGCCCACGCAAAAATTCGGCTCGCACATAATCTGCCAATCCCATCCAGCCAAACAGCGCCAGCAATATAATCAGCAATAACACGCTCGGCTGAAAAATGGAGGAGAAAATGATCAGCAAATAAAGCTCCGGCATGGAACCCCACACCTCAATCACCCGTTGCGAAAACAGGTCAAAGCGCCCACCCAGATAACCTTGTAATCCACCCGCAATAATACCAATGGCGGTAGCCACTACTGTGAGCGCCAGTGCGAATAACACTGACAGGCGAAACCCGTAGATTAAGCGTGCCAGCACATCGCGCCCCCGATCGTCCGTGCCCAGAAAATTTTGCGCTGAAGGTGGTGCAGGGTTCGGGTGTTCGGTGGCAAAATTTATGGTGTCATAACTGTAGCGATTCGGCGCATACCACACCCAATTGCCTGCCTGCGTCAGACGATCCTTAAGATAGGCATCGTTATAATCGGCTTCGGTTTCAAAATCACCGCCAAACGCAGTTTCGGGA
>JANOOA010000299.1:0-3630 GCA_031421115.1 Gammaproteobacteria bacterium
AACATTACAAGACTCCCGCATGAAACAACAGGGTGGGCAGAGCTTGCTCGCCATCACTTTCGACCCGAATCCGGGTAATGCCGGCATGGGGAACAGCGAGGCGAAATACGCGCTGCAAGGGCATGTCGAGCACATGCCGCACCACCATGCGAATCACCCCGGCATGACCGACAATTAAAATATGTTTGCCGCTGTGATGTGTCAGTATCTCGTCCCAGGCGGGAATCACCCGATCACGAAACGCCGTCAACAACTCGGCGCCCGGCGGCACATTGTTGAGCGGGTCTGACCAGAAGCGTTTCAACAGTGCGGGATCTTGCGCCGTCACTGCTGCCGCCGTGCGCCCTTCCCATTCGCCAAAACCAATTTCCATCAGACGCGCGTCAAACTCCAATGGCAAGGCATAACGCTGCGCCAGCTCGCTGGCAAATGCTGCGCAACGTGACAGCGTGGAGCTGACGATCGCATCCCACGGACGGTGTTCGCCCACAGCAGTGCGCATCTGCCCCCAGCCTTTTTCACTGAGCGGGTCATCTGATTGACCCCGGTATTTATGACCGCCCACGGGTTCGCCGTGACGTATTAAATCTATGGTTGTAATGGTGTCAGGCATGCTTTTAATCATTGTGTATTACTATAGCTATTATAAACTTGGGACATTTGCGGAGCAGGTGGGGCACGCACGCTTTTTGCCTATCGCTCCTGGCGCTGCACCCGTATCGTCCCGGATGTAGTGCGTCCTTGACGCTTCGCAGCAAGGTAACTTTCTTTGTCCATCGCATGCAATTGGCGGGGATACCGCTCCGTGGCATCAAACCAGTCCTGAATGCCGCGCTCAAACCGTTGTTCAGGGGGTAGGTTCAATGCACCAAGGTGGACGCGTACCGCCAAAAAATAACGCACGGCATTTCGTTCCATTACACCCCGCACGCCATCAACATAGATCCGATCACTAAAACCGGGCGAATCCTTCAGGAAAATGCTTGGTCGACTCGTCAGGCACTTGGCTTGGATTGCGTCGCAAGGCGGGTAATTCTCTTAATTAGGGTAAAAAAAGGCGGTTGCCCAACAAAAACTCCACTGGATTGCGTTCTATAACAGCAAAAATAATCCTTCTCATAATTTTAAAGGCGAATTCTTTGCCATGATAAAGACAAATATTTAGTATGTCACTCAATGAATTTGTATTTCAAGGAACTACTACCCTCATGGCTTGGGCAAAAAATTCTTCAGGCGCTCCCTCGGCGTCATTCCCTGCCCTGGTCAGGCACTGCATTTTTATAGTTATTCTGGGTCTCTACAGCTTTTTCGGTGTTCCGGCGCACGCCACCTCCTGGGCAGATCCGGGGGATACCCTGCTGCGCCACGATCTGCAATTACTGGCCGATAACGGCCTGCTGCAGGTGCCATTGACTACCTGGCCTGTATCGTGGTGGGACATTCGCCAGAATATGGACAATATCGCCCAGAGGCCTCCCCAGGCTCATCCGGGCACCGCTGTGCAACAGGCACTGGCGCGGATTCGCCAGCGCCTTGCCACTCTTCCCGGCTTGGAACGTACTGCGTGGCAAACCAAACTAACTGCAGCAACCGATCTGCCGGGCAGGATGTCCAAGTGCGGTGAGTGCAGGGATGCACAAGAACCGCCTGTCATGCCCTTCCGCACCTTTGCCGCTACGCCAAGGGCGCCCGGTGAGATTGAAGCAAGTGTCACGGGAGGTAGCCAGCATACTGCCTATCGTGTGCAAGCCCAGGCTGTGGCCGAACCTGAGGATGGCCAGAACCTGCGATTGGATGGCTCCTACGCTACTCTGTTGCTGGGGAATTGGGGTGTTACGCTAGGATAGTGTCGTCACGAGATAGCAAGCCAAAGCGCAAGGCATCGTATGTGAACCACCGCGAGGAATGCGGCCGCATTTTTGGCGTAGCGCGTAGCGATGCCCCGCCAGCGCTTGAGGTGTAGAAATGCATTCTCCACAAGATGGCGATGTCGGTAGAGGTGCTTGTCATAGTCTCGTTGCGTTGTCCTGTTTTTACGGGGTGGGATGACCGGCTTCATACCCTGCGCGATGGCCTGCTCGACGATGGCGTCACTGTCGTAGCCTTTGTCGGCGAGCAGGTGTTCGGCGCTGATCCCCTCCATCAATTGTGCAGCCTGCGTACAATCTGCTGTGGTACCTTGCGTAATAATGGCTCGGATCGGCATACCATGCGCATCCACGGCCAGAGGTAGCTTGGTATTGAGCCCCCTTTTGTCAGGCTCATGGCTTGATTGCCGCCCCGAGCGCCCGCCGCATGGGGAGAGTGAAGCGAGGGGTCAACCTTGATGTGGCTGGCATCTATCATTAACCATTCGTAATCAACATTGTGAAGACGGGTGCGTAACGTCAGCGCCGAAAAGAACAGCAGATGGGCGCCTATCACCGGCAACCAGAAGATCGGTTGGTCATAAATAAAGAGCATCAGCGGCAACCCCAGCGCTGCACCACCAAAGCCCAGGCCGCTGCGGGCAAAACCGGCCCAAACAAACAGCAGCAGCGTCAAGATCATCTGGGTGGCTGAGAAATCAAATAACAGGCTCTCCATTAAAACAGCAGGCCGTGCGGCAGGTAACGCCACTGCCCCGGCTGCAAGGACATGGGTACGCGACCGATGCGAATGCGCTTCATCGCGACTGCCGTCAACCCAACACTTTTACACATGAAATCGATCTGGCCAATACGCACATTTTTAAGGGCGAAGCGCAAGCAATGTTCATTCTGCCAGCTGACCTTGGCGGGCGGCAGTGGCCGGCCATTAAATTCCATGCCGCGATTGAGATGGTTCAAGCCGTTCTCTACAATCTGGCCGTTCACCTCGATGTGATACTCCTGCTCGACTTTGTTGGCATCTTCCACCAGCCGCTTGACCACGCGGCGATCCTGGGTAAAGACCAGAAGACCCGTGGCATCTGCCTCAAGTGGCATCGTCGGCATCTGTCGGGCGAAGTGATAATTGCGTATACGGAAGCCGGGGCTGTCATTTTCTGCGCGACTCTCGGGGAGAATCAGTTTCAGTGGCTCGGTGGGATTGGTCACATCAAACCCTGTGGGCAGATGCAGCAATAGGGTCATCGGTTCAATCGGTGTAAGCACTGCATCGGGGTGTAGCTCAACCGTCTGCTCCTGCACTTTGAACTGCGGCTCATCCACCACCTTACCATCCACTCGCACCCAGCCACCTTGAATATATTGCTCGGCCTCGCTGCGGGAACAGTGGGTTAATTCGATCAATCGTTTTGAGAGACGCACCGGCTCGGTCATGGCAACAGCGCCTGATTTGATTCATTTTTAAATTTAAACATCACAAACCTCATTACAGCGTACCGCTGGCCATAGTTGTTACCGGTGATGATAGAAGGCGCATCAATGGCAAATTCCGAAATACCATTGGACGCATAGTGAGTAATCTCCAGTGAGCGGCCTTGTGGCGCGCGCAAACTCAAGCGCCCGGCGACGGCATTAACGTGGCGGTTCATCTGGGCTTTTTCTCCTCGCCTGGCTTCACACGTACACACTTCCCATTTCGCAAAACGACAAGCTCCGTATTCGTGCTGGCCGCTACTTGCACCGCCCGTTTGGCGGCGCGACG
>JANOOA010000300.1:0-2817 GCA_031421115.1 Gammaproteobacteria bacterium
CCCTTTTACATCTGCTACGCTTTGTTCAAAGTCAAAGCGCTCGACAAACTCTGCGCCGATACGCTGCAGATATAGCCGGGGAATCAGGTGCTCTTTTAATTCCCGTTTGGCGACAAAGCTGAACTGGCGGGGTAGCGCCGCTACCATCAGAATGCCGTCGAGATAGCTGGCATGATTCGCCACCAGTACGCACGGCGTGTCATGCGGCAGATTGTCCAGTCCGTGCACGACAAACGGTGTACCGGAGAGGCGCACGAACAACCGCGCCATAACGCGGCTGACGGTCCAGCCCCAGGCGGGGCGCGGCAGCATGGCCACGATTAACCAGGTGAGTGGCGCCAATACCCAGAACAGTCCCCAGGTATAGCTGGCATATAAGATGCCGGATGCAGCGCGCCCGGTACGGCGCAATTGTGGCAGTACACCCGCCCATGTCAGGCGTGCAAATTGCCACCACACCGCGCGCTGCTGTGTGCTGAGGGCGCCTTGCTCATACAGTTCACGGCTGGCGGCGCGGCGTATTTTGCCGCTGGAGGTCTTGGGCACGGTATGTGGCGCGGCCAGCACGACATCGTCCGGCGGCTCGCCGAGCAGTGTTATCGCCAGGGTGTTGATTTGGTCGCGCAGCCTGTTCAATACATCGGCCTGGGTTTCGCGTGTCTCTGCCAGCACCACCAGGCGTTCCGTGCCTGCGGTGGGGTCGGGGTTTGCGAACACCGCCACGCAGCCCTTGCGTATGCCGGGAATATCGCCCACCGCCTCTTCGAGTTCATGGGGATAGATGTTGCGCCCGGCGCGGATGATGATGTCCTTGATGCGGGAGGTGAGATAAATATCGCTGCCCGCTATATACGCCAGGTCGCCGGAATCCAGCCATGCACTGCTGCCTCTTCCTTGCGCGTCTGTGTGGCCGTTGACCGCGCTGTCATCAACAAACAGGTGGCGGGTCTGCTCGGGATTACGGAAATAGCCGCTGGTTGCGGAAGGGCCGCAAAATTCCAGCCGTCCTTCTTCACGCTCACCTACTTCGCGGCCGGTGGCATCGACAATGCGTATCTGGTGACCGGGCAGCGGCTGGCCGCAGGAGACGAAGCGCAGGGCGTCGCGCTCATCTTCCGTTGCAGGGATGGCGCGGCCGGTGCGCACCAACGCTTCACGTTTGATGCGGTCGATAACCGGGCCACGGCCCAGCGGCGGAAAGGCCAGGCCTACGGAACATTCCGCCAGCCCATACACCGGTGCGATGGTTTCACGCCGCAGGCCGTAGCGCGCAAAGCGTTCGCCAAAACGCGAGATAGTATCGGGGCTGACCGGCTCGGCGCCATTAAAGGCCATGCGCCAGGAACTTAAGTCCAATCCTTCGAGCGCGCGGTCTTCGATCTTGCGCAGGCACAGTTCATAGGCGAAATTGGGGCCGGCAGAGAGTGTGCCGCGATGGCGATGAATGGCCCACAGCCAGCGTTCCGGCCGCACCAGAAAGGTGAGTGGCGACATCACCACAAAGCGCATGGCGTAGTACAGGCTACCCAGCCACGCGCCGATCAAGCCCATGTCATGGTAGAGGGGCAGCCAGCTCACAAACACGTCTGTGGAATCAGCCTCAACCGCCTGCCCCATGGCGCGGATATTCGCCAGCAGATTGGCATGTGTCAGCACCACGCCTTTGGGGTTGCCGGTGCTGCCTGATGTGTATTGCAGCAGGGCGATGTCTTGCGCCCTCACCCCAGGTCTGACGGGCTGTTGCCGGGTGGTTGAAAGCTCTGCCACCGTGACCACAGCGCGTAGCCCCTCCACCTGTGATTTCAGCAGGCGCGCTACTGTTCTGGCTTCGGGCACAGTGATCAGGATAGAGGTCTGGGCATTGGCCAGAATGCCGGCATGACGGCGCAGGTGATCTTCAATCTGCGACGGGCGCGCCGGTGGGTAGATGGGCACGGGCACGCCGCCAGCGAGCAGCACGCCGTAGAAGCTGTAAAAATAGTCGCGGCTGGTGGGCAGCATGATCGCCACTGTCTGGCCGGGTTGCAGATCCTGCTGCTGTAATCCCGCCGCGACTGACGCTGCGCCAGCATATAAATCCTGGTAACTGATTTCTTCCTCGGCAACTGCTCCTTGCGTTGCTCTACCTCCTGCATCCATGCCGTCGTCCACCGTTTCTCCGCTGAGGATGATGTGGGTGCGGTCGGGGTGCGTCAGCACATGCCAGTCCAGCATCTCCAGCAGGGTAGTGGCATGCTCGGGCGTGGCGGCTATCTTCTCTATGGACACTTCTGCCGGGCAGGATGCCCAAATGCGGTGAGTGCAGGGATGCACAGGAACCGCCGTGATCTGTGCCGCGACAGCGGCGGCTCTTGCGCATCCTGCGCTCGCTGCACTTGTGCTTCCCTGCACGGCGGGCTGCGGAGCCGCACTCGCCGCCAATACCGCCCGTAACAGATCGCGCGGTGTCTCTGCGCTGGCCAACACCTGCTCCGGCAGGCTCACGCTCAAGGCGCGCTCGATGCGCAGCAGCAGCTCCACGCGCGCCAGGCTGTCCAATGCCAGATCACGATCCAGTGAACTGTCCAGCGTGACTACTGTGCCCCGTTTGCCGGAACGCAGCTCGGCGACGAGCCCATGCACAATGTCGAGCACTGCCTGGGCAGGGTCGTTCACCGGTGTATTCATCGAGATCGCCTCCTGTTTTGGGCTAATCTACACACAAAGACACAAATCGTAGCACGACTGGCTGCGGTTTCGTGCGCACAGCGCACGCTACAATCATTGTTGACACCACGCCACAACATCATCGTTGGGCACGTGAAAGCGGGTCAGGCG
>JANOOA010000301.1:0-7299 GCA_031421115.1 Gammaproteobacteria bacterium
AAAGTGTGTGTCAGCAGCGGCCATCGATTGACGGCCACATCCATTGACGTGCCCGCCGACATTTCATCCGCCGCGTTTTTTATGGTGGGTGCCACGATTGCTGAAGGTTCAGATTTGATACTGGAGCATGTGGGCATTAACCCTACAAGAATAGGTGTTATTAATATTTTGCGCCTGATGGGCGCGAAGATCGAAATACTCCGGGAGCGTGAAATAGGCGGCGAGCCGGTGGCGGATATCCGGGTGCGCTCCAGCCGTTTACGCGGTGTGGTGATTCCGCACGATCAGGTGCCACTGGCCATCGATGAATTTCCGGCGCTGTTTATTGCCGCAGCCTGCGCGGACGGCGAAACCGTACTGGCCGGTGCCGAGGAACTGCGGGTCAAAGAAAGTGATCGCATCCAGGTGATGGCCGACGGCCTGCTGGCCTTGGGCATCGACGCCCGCCCCACCCCGGACGGCATGATTATTCGCGGCGGCGGCCTGAGCGGCGGGCGCATCAACAGCCACGGGGATCATCGCATCGCCATGGCGTTTGCCATGGCCGCACTGCGCGCCAGCGGCCCGATTATCATTGACGACTGTGCCAACGTCGCCACCTCTTTCCCCGGATTTGTCGAATTGGCACGCGACGCAGGGCTGGCCATTGGTGCAATGGATGCAGCCAACTATCCCCTAACCCCAGGTGCCGTGTGAATAATTCAACGCCCCCCGTGATCACCATCGACGGCCCTGGCGGCTCGGGCAAAGGTACCGCCAGCCGCATTCTCGCCAAGCAACTCGGCTGGCATTTTCTCGACAGTGGCGCCCTTTACCGTCTGGTGGCGCTGAGCGCCCGCAACCACTCTATCCCCTTGTATAACGAACCCGCACTGGAAACCCTGGCGGCTTATCTGGACGTGCAGTTTGAAACCGACCATGACATGCAGGGGCGGATTATCCTGGAAGGCGAAGATGTCACAGGCGCCCTGCGTGACGAAGCCTGCGGCAACGATGCCTCCCGGGTCGCCGTTTTGCCCGGCGTACGGCGCGCCCTGTTGGATCGCCAGCGCGAGTTTTTGATCCCGCCCGGCCTGGTAGCGGACGGCCGCGACATGGGCACGGTGATTTTCCCGACGGCAAGGCTCAAGATTTTTTTAACCGCCAGCGCTGAAGAACGCGCAAATCGCCGGTATAAACAGTTGAAAGATAAAGGGTTGGATGTTAATCTAGCAGACTTGTTGAATGACATCCGCGAACGTGATACGCGCGACAGTACTCGCAGTGTAGCTCCCATGCAGGCAGCGCCCGATGCGATACTGGTCGAGACAACAGGAATTCCCATAGACGCTGTGATACAACGTATTGTTGAGTTGTGGCAGCGCCCTGTGTAGTTAAGTTAAAAGTCAATTGGATCCAACTCGGCAGGACACGCCCAAGTGTGGTGAGCGCAAGGATGCGCAGAAGCAGCTCAATTTGTTAACGCAGGCGACGTCTGTATGCGTCGGGCAGGATGCCCAAGTGTGGTGGGCGCAGGGATGCGCAGAAACAGCAGCGCCTGTTTTGCAATGGTGCCGGATCTATCGTGGGTTCTATCGTGGAACCTATCGTAGGTCAGGTGTATTACTAACCCTCCGCTAATGCGGATCAACGCGTCGTCCCATATTTAATATTGGGGCAAGGATCATGAGTCAATGACCGAAAGTTTTGCACAATTATTGGAAGAGAGCCAGTTCGGCACCCGCTTGCGCCCCGGCGCAATTGTAACTGCCACCGTGGTGCGCATGACACCCGACATGGTTATCGTCAACGCCGGTTTGAAATCGGAAAGCGCGATCCCCATGGAGCAGTTTCTTAATGAGCGTGGTGACGTCGAAGTTGCTATAGGCGATCAAATCGACGTAGCACTGGAAATGATGGAAGATGGCACCGGCGAAACTCGTCTGTCACGCGAAAAAGCCAAGCGTTCCGAATCCTGGACGCGTCTTGAACGTGCGCTGGAAAGCGGCGAAATCATCAAAGGCATTATCACCGGCAAGGTCAAAGGCGGCTTTACCGTCGACACCAATGCGGTGCGTGCTTTCCTGCCCGGTTCATTGGTTGATGTGCGTCCGTTGCGTGACACAACACACCTGGAAGGCAAAGAGCTGGAATTCAAAGTCGTCAAGCTTGATCGTAAGCGCAATAATGTTGTGGTATCGCGGCGTGCCGTGGTTGAAAGCGAAGGCGGTGCGGTGCGCCAAGCTTTGCTGGAAAATCTCGAAGAAGGCCAGTCCGTCAGAGGTACTGTTAAAAACCTCACCGATTATGGCGCGTTCGTGGATCTGGGTGGCGTCGATGGTCTGCTGCACATCACTGACATGGCGTGGAAGCGCGTCAAGCATCCTTCCGAAGTCGTCAATGTCGGCGATGAAATTGATGTGAAGGTGCTCAAGTTTGATCGTGAGCGCAATCGTGTATCGCTGGGCCTCAAGCAACTCGGTGAAGATCCATGGGTTGATATTGCGCGCCGTTATCCGGTGAGCGCGCGTCTGTTTGGTAAAATCACCAACATTGCTGATTACGGTTGCTTTGTTGAAATCGAAAACGGCGTTGAAGGTTTGGTACACGTCTCTGAAATGGACTGGACCAACAAGAATGTTCATCCCTCCAAGGTTGTGCATTTAGGCGAAGAAGTTGAAGTTGTTGTTCTGGATATTGATGAAGGTCGTCGTCGTATCTCGTTGGGCATGAAGCAGTGCCGCGCTAATCCGTGGGAAGAATTCTCCGGCATCCACAACAAGGGTGACAAGGTCTTCGGACAAATCAAATCCATCACTGACTTCGGAATTTTCGTGGGTCTGGATGGTGGCATCGATGGATTGCTGCATTTGTCTGACCTGTCATGGAATCTCCCCGGTGAAGAAGCGGTTCGCAACTACAAGAAGGGTGATGAAGTTGAAGCGGTGATTCTGGCCGTTGATCCTGAGCGCGAACGTATCTCGCTGGGTATCAAGCAACTGGAAAAAGATCCATTCTCGAACTTTGTGGCTGAGCATGTCAAGGGCAGCATTGTCAAAGGGGTGGTCAAGGAAGTTGATGCCAAAGGCGCTGTAATTCATCTTGAAGAGAGCGTAGAAGGTCAGTTGCGCGCTGCTGAGTTATCGCGTGAGCGCATCGAAGATGCGCGTACCGTACTCAAAGTGGGCGATGAAGTAGAGGCGAAATTTATGGGTGTTGATCGCAAGAACCGCACCATTATCCTCTCCATCAAAGCTAAAGATAATGAAGAAGAAGCAGAAGTCATGCAGGAATACACACGTACCGCTTCAACCGCGACTACGCTGGGTGATTTGATCAAGGAAAAAATGGAAAGTCGGGCAAGCGAATAATCGCTCGCATCAATAACTTTCTGGTAACTTTGGTGCCTGACTGACTCTGGTTTAAAAGAGGGGGGGAGTGTATAACCCCCCTGGTTTTTGAGTCAGTCAGGCTCCCCTATGTGAGTTGAGAATACTATGACAGATACTTATGATGATGGGGATAAGGCGATGACAAAGTCCGAGCTGATTGATACGCTCGCGCAAAAGCTGAATCACTTGACCTATAAAGATGTGGAATTTTCGGTTAAGACGATTCTTGAGCAAATGGCCCAGACACTGGCTACGGGCGGTCGTATCGAGATTCGTGGCTTTGGCAGCTTCTCTTTGCATCACCGTCCACCCCGTATGGGCAGAAACCCCAAGACCGGTGACCCCGTGCCTCTTGAAGGCAAATATGTGCCTCACTTCAAGCCAGGCAAAGAATTACGTGATCGCGTAAACACTAACGCTGAGTAATTTAAAAGCCTCGACTGGAACCTGCCGTGATTGTTTCGCTCGGCTACTCTTGTGCGTCCCGATGCTCACAATGTGGATGGATCCATAGGCGTTGACAAAGCGTTTGCCTTGCTTACCCATGCTTGACTCCTTATCCTGTCGGCGAGTGATTTGGGTTAGAGGCAATGAGAGGAGATAGTATGTCGTATATTGTTAATTTAATAATTTTTCTCCTGGTGCTCACGCTTGGGCTGAGCTTCGCCATTCTGAATGCTGAACCGGTAGAGCTGGATTATTACTTTGGTAGTCAGCGTCTATCTTTATCTCTGGTAGTGCTCATAACGCTGATTATGGGTGTGGTTGCAGGTGTGATTGCCAGCCTTGGCATCATCATCAAGTTGAAGCGTGAAGTTTCGCGGCTGCGTAAGGCAAGCCGAGCCGTTGATGCCGAGCTTGCCAATTTGCGCACGCTTCCGCTGAAAGATACACTCTCGCCTTTACCCACGCTTCAGATGAAAGACCCGCTTTCGTTTAGAGAAAATCCTTGAGCAATTACACTTGGCTATGGGCGTTATTATTGCCAGTCGCCGCAGCTTCCGGTTGGTGGCTAGCTAAACGCGATGAGCGGCGCAGGCAGGAAGAGCATACACTGGGGTTGTATCCCGATTACTTTAAAGGGCTGAATTACCTTATCAATGAGCAGCCTGACAAAGCGATTGAAGTATTTGTCAAAATGCTCGAGGTCGATACCGAAACCGTCGAAACGCACTTTGCCCTGGGTAGCTTGTTTCGTCGACGCGGTGAAGTGGATCGTGCCATTCGCATCCATCAAAATCTTATAGCCCGCCCCACACTTACTCCCGAACAATGCAACCAGGCCTTGCTGGAATTAGGTGAAGATTATCTGCGCGCGGGTTGGTTTGATCGTGCCGAAAGTCTATTTTTGCAACTTACCGAAACACCAGGTACCCTTTCTGATAGCCTGATGCCTGGAGGCGCCTATACACCACAAATACTGCCCGCATTGCGCTCCTTACGTGATATTTATCAACAGGAGCGGGAGTGGGAAAAAGCCATTCATGTTGCATATAAGCTGGAAACTGTTACAGGAAAAAAGCTAAACAATCTCATTGCTCAATATCATTGTGAGCTCGCCGAACAGGCTCGACAGCAGCATGATGTTGATGCGGCAAACAGGATCATCAAGCGTGCTCTGGCATCTGACCCTGACTGCGTGCGCGCCAGTATTCTACAGGGAGATATTGACATGCTGTCTGGACATTATGTCTCGGCGTTGCGTGCTTACAAAAATGTTGAGGAGCAGGACGCGGATTATCTGGCGGAGGTTATTCCCCGCATCGTAGACTGTTACAATAAACTCGGCACCCCGCATGAGATAGCCGGATACCTTAAGCATATTTTGCAAAAATATGCGGGCGTGGTGCCGCTGCTTGCGTTTGCTGAGTTGTTACGTGATCAACAGGGGGAGCAGGACGCGGCGGTATTTGTTGCCGAACATCTCAACAAACAACCTACCTTGTCAGGGTTGGCGTGTCTGGTGGACTTGTATCTTGTCGGCAGTGAAGGCAAGGTACGCGGTCAGTTGCTGACGCTCAATACGGCGATAAGAAAACTGCTGCAAGATCGGCCACTTTATCAATGTGGACAATGTGGATTTTCCGGAAAGTCGCTGCATTGGCAATGTCCAAGTTGCAAGAAATGGGGTGTTCTGAAACCGATGCAGGGGTTGGATGGAAGTGCCTTGAATGATAAAGGTGAGTGAGATAACCATGACAAGTTCGCGGATTATTATTGCTTTGGATTATTCAAATGCTGCGCAGGCGCTGGATCTGGTGAGTGGCTTGTCTCCCCAGTATTGCCGCTTGAAAGTGGGCAAGGAACTTTTTACCCGCGCTGGCCCTGCCGTGGTTGATAAGTTAGTGAGCGAAGGATTTGATGTCTTTCTTGATTTAAAATTTCATGATATTGCCCATACGGTTGCCCAGGCATGTGCAGCGGCGGCTGACTTGGGGGTGTGGATGGTGAATGTGCATGCCTTGGGTGGGCGCAAGATGATGGAAGCCGCGCGCGAAGCTATCGACAGTGCATCGCATCGTCCCCATTTGATTGGGGTGACCGTATTGACGAGTCTGGATGGGCAGGACTTGCGCGAGATCGGACTGCCCGGAACACCGTACGAAAATGTCTTGCGCCTTGCCGCATTGGCGAAAAAATCGGGGCTGGATGGGGTGGTGTGTTCACCCCAGGAGGTCAAAGATGTACGGCACGCTCAAGGCGCGGGATTTTGTCTGGTGACGCCGGGCATTCGTCCGCAAGGTGCGCGACTGGATGATCAGCGCCGTGTCATGACTCCGACAGATGCGCTGCGTAATGGCGCTGATTACCTGGTGATTGGCCGGCCCATTACAGCGGCTGAAGATCCCTTAAGTGCGTTGCTGGAGATTCAGGCGGAAATTGATGCTGCGCGTAATTCGGCAATAGTGTAAACAAATTATTTTATAACAGTGATGCCCGGATATAATCAGGAATAGAACAGTAATGACAGATAAACACGTAACGGGTCCCTTAATGGATCCCAGAGAGACGCAGGATTTCCAAGAAGGTGAAGTTAGTTTAATAGATTTATGGAGAGTGATTGCTAAAAGAAGACGGCTGGTTTCAATAACTGTAGCTGTTATTTTATTATTGGTAGGTGCCTGGTTGTTGATCGTAAAACCTGTCTATGAAAGCCGCACTGTGCTGGGTATGGGACAGGTGGGACAGGTGGGACAGGTGGAAACACCGCAGTTGCTCGTGCAGCGTTTAAAAGAAGAATACCGGGTTAAGGATCAAAGCGAGGGAGGGCAAAAACTCCCGGCGATTAAAGAAGTGAAAACCATGGAGAAATCGTTAGCTAATGGCGTTGAAATAATTGTCCAGGCGCATGAGCCACAAGAGGCGCAGAAATTTCTTATAGAAGTTGTCGCCAAGGTGATCAAGCGGCATCAGAAGTTATTCGATGTGGGGCGAGCTGAACAGACCAAGCAACTGGAAGCTTTGCAGCAGGAAGCTGAGCGTATTGAGCAGGCACTTGTTCTGATCGAGCATCGTATATCTGCGTTGGTAGGCAGTGAAGCCTCATTAGCGGGATTGCTGACACTGCAAAAGGATTTATTGTTGCAGCGCTTGCCGCAGATTGCGCAGCAGCAGACCACCGTAAGATTGGCCATGTCCGAGCTGCAATCCACGCCGACTTTTATGCTGAGAACCCCCACATTACCAATAGAGCCTATTTCGCCCAAGCCAGTGCTTTACATGACACTGGCGGGTGTGGTGGGTTTAATGTTAGGTATTTTTGGTGCTTTTTTTGCCGAATTTATTGGTAAGACACGCAAGCAGTTAGACGCAACTTCAACAGACAGTTTATCCTGAAAATAGTGAGGCGCGCTTCAGAAGATCGCTTCTGTTTTTGCCAGCCTGGCCAGTAACAGCAAGCTGGCCGAGTAATAATCCTGCGGGGAAT
>JANOOA010000302.1:0-5775 GCA_031421115.1 Gammaproteobacteria bacterium
CCTAACTCGGGCTGTTGCCAGCGTAACAGCGCCTCGGCGCCAATTACCGCTCCGCTTTCACAGAGTACAATGGGTTGGTAATAGAGCAGGAATTCATTGCGCTCTAACGCATGACGCAATTTGGTTTCCAATGAGAGCCGCTCGGCTGCCACGGCGTTCATATGCGCAGCAAAGAACTGGTAATTATTACGCCCGCTTTCTTTGGCGTGATACATCGCTGTATCGCTGTTCTTCATTAATGTTGCGACATCTTGTCCGTCGTCAGGGTAGATGCTGATGCCGATACTCGCACCGGTATGCAGCTCATAGGTTTTCACCATAAACGGTGCTGACAATGAAACAAGCAGTTTCTGCGCGACCACTGCAGCATCTTCCGTGTGCTTGAGACCGGGCAGCACTATACTAAATTCATCACCCCCCTGGCGCGCAACCGTATCTACCTCACGCAAACTCATGGGAAGTTTTGCAGCAACAGCTTGCAATAACAAATCACCGATATCATGCCCAAGCGAATCATTAACTACTTTGAATTTATCCAGATCGATAAATACTACAGCAACGTAACATCCACTGCGGTGTGCTTGCACAATAGCCTGGGCGATGCGATCATGCAACAAGGTGCGGTTGGGCAGATTGGTTAACGCGTCATGCGTTGCCAGATGCGCAATATGCAGCTCGGCGGCTTTGCGTTCCGTGATGTCACGTAACGCACCAATGAACATACGCCGATCACCAAGATGCATCTCACTGACACGCAACTCCATGGAGAAACACGAACCATCCTTGCGCAATCCGATGACTTCACGCCCCACGCCAATAATAACGGCATGCCCGGTATTCAGATAATTATTAATATAACCGTCATATTCGCTGCCATAAGGTTCCGGCATCAGGAATGCAACATTTCTGCCGATGGCTTCAAGTGCAGCGTATCCAAAAATGCGCTCCGCCGCAGGATTGAATGATTCGATAACGCCTCTCTCATTAATCGCAACGATGCCTTCATCGACGCTGTCAACCACGGCGCGTACCCGGGTTTCGCTATCCTGTAGCCGAAGATTGGTGGTGCGTGCGTCCTGTTCGGATCGCACTAATTTATGCACCAGCGGCGTAACTTGCCAGCGCAGCAGCAAACCGCCCATTAACACGGCCAGCATTAACAGTGGCAGGACATAATAGAATTGCTCACGTACCGGCTGGTACAATTCAGCGGTATCTATTTTCAATACCATCCCCAACCCCAAAGCCCCAATCGGGCTATAGGCGGCTACCACCTCCTGCTTGCGGTAATCCCGCGCGTAGACAATGCCACGCTGGCCACGTAGCGCATAACTCATAGGCAAAGGCTTGCCATCTACGCCAACCGATCGCGGCTTAAACACCACAGGACTCAGCGTAGTCGGAAAACACTGCATATCCGCAGCCAACGGCGCACATATTGCCAGCTCGCCGCTTTTTCCTAATGCTCTCGCCTCGGTAAGCATCATGGTCAATGTAGGCAGTAATTGCTCCGCCATCACCTTGCCGATACGCCTACCCCCTACCATGAGATCGGCTCGCGTACGCAGCACCATGCCGTTACTCCATAGCAACTCTGCCTCATGGGACGCTTTCACCGATACTGTTAATTGCGGTTGCTGCGCGAAGCTGCCGGCACGGGCCACCTCTCTGCCATTCTGGTCATACAGGGCAATGGTGGAAAAGCCAGTGGGTAAAAAAGATTGAATCGCCCCTTGCAGAGACTGCTGGGCAACCAGATTATCGGGATGAGTGTTGAGATTCTCTAACTGCTGGACCAGAAAAGGGCGGGTAGCAATAACGGTAACATCGGAAATACCATCGGCTATCAGGCGTTCGAATTCGTGGACATTATTTTGCAGGGAAAGCGTAAGGCTTTTATCCAGGATATCTTCTGTCTGGCGCTGCATAATCAGGAACACGCAAACACCTGCGAGCAAGGTAACGACAAGCAGAATCGCGCTCCCGATCAAACTGATTTTGCGGGCTTGTGTCTTCATAAACAAATCTTTCTCCTCGGATTTCGCTGTGCATGGATGCACGAGTGCCACCAGAGGCAGGTCGAAAAAATGCTCCTGCATTTTCGACACTTCCTCCATCCATGGCGGTCGGATGCCGAAAATGGCCGTGACGCTCCATCCAGGCTACGTTCACTGTGCTACATAAACGTTACGATTGATTCTCATCCAATAATTTACTCAGGCGTTGCGCGGGAACATATCCAGGCAACAGGCGACCATCTTCCAGCATTAATGTCGGCGTACCTGTGAGGCCCAGACGCTCGACCAGCGCCATGTGCTGATCCACCGGGTTGGTACAGGTTTTCTTTTCAATGTTACCCGTCGCTTTGGCGCGCGTCAGCGCCGCGTTGCGATCCTTGGAACAGAACACCGACACGGCTTTGTCATACGATGGAGAGTTTCTGCCAGCACGCGGAAACATCAGGTAACGCACTTTGATGCCTTGGCGATTAATTTCCGCCATTTCACTGTGCATCTTGCGACAATAGGAACAATCAATATCCGTAAATACGGTAATGGTGTGTTTCACCTGCTGGTTCCTGGGGGAAAATACAATCATGGCGCTCTCGCTGATAGCATTCACCAGCTTAAGACGCACGGTGCCGCGCTTGGCTTCGGTAAGATTTTTTTGGGTCTGCACATCTACCAGATCGCCTTGCAGCATGTAACGTCCATCTTTGCTGATATAGACTACCTCGGCACCCACCGTCACTTCATATAATCCCGGCAGCGATGTCGCGGTAATGCTATCTGCCTTGACGCCGGACGCCACTGACTCCAATGCTTTTTTCACCTGCACGATGTCTGCATCATCCGCAAGCGCCATCTGCATGCTGACCAGCGCACACATCAATCCTGCAATTATTTTGCGCATATTAGCCCTTTAATCCCGGAAATTGGTATATTGCAGCGGTAAACCCACTTCCGCCTTGCGTAACATGGCGATTGCTTCCTGCAAATCATCGCGCTTTTTACCGGTAATACGCACCTGCTCTCCCTGTATCGACGCCTGCACCTTAATCTTTGAGTCTTTTATCAGCTTTACAAGCTTGCGTGCCATATCAGCGTCAATACCCTGACGCACAGTCAGCGCCTGGCGAGCCTTATTTCCGGCCACTTCGACTTTGCCTTTATCCATGCAGGCAATATCCACGCCACGCTTGGCGAGCTTGGCATATAAAATATCCAGCATTTGATTAATCTGAAATTCGCTGCTGGCATGCAATGTGAGCACATTTTCTGCCTGTTCCACACGCGCATCACTGCCTTTAAAGTCAAAACGATTGGTGATCTCGCGGTTGGATTGATCCACCGCGTTGACCAGCTCATGCATATCTACTTCAGACACTACATCAAAGGATGGCATATCGTTTACAATTCCTGGTTAACCGCGTGGATGATGTTTGGCGTGCAGGCTCTTCAGCCGTTCTTTCGCCACATGAGTATAAATTTGCGTGGTGGATAAATCACTGTGCCCCAGCAGCATTTGCAGCACGCGCAAGTCAGCACCGTGGTTGAGTAAATGCGTGGCGAAGCAATGCCGCAAAGTATGCGGTGAAAGCCGGCGACTGTCGATGCCCGCGATGACGCCATAGCGTTTGATAAGGTGCCAGAATGCCTGACGCGTCATTCCCGCGCCGCGCTGGGTCACAAACAACGTGTCACACTTCTGGCTGCGTATGTGTTGTGATGCCTGCTTTAGCATCATCTGCGGCCGCGACTCGCGCAAATAGCGCTCAAGCCACAGCAATGATTCTTCACCCACCGGCACCAGACGTTCCTTGCCTCCCTTGCCGGTAATACGCACGACACCCTGGCTCAGGTTTAACTGCGTCACCTGTAACAACACCAGCTCCGAAACACGCAAGCCACTGGCATACAGCAACTCCAGCATGGCGCGATCACGCAATCCCAATACTTCATCTGTCACCGGCGCGGCCAGCAGCGCCTCGACCTGAGCTTCCGTCAGCGATTTAGGCAAGGGGCGACCCAGCTTCGGCGAATCAATACGTGCCGTCGGATCAGCCGGCATGCGCCCTTCCCGCACCTGATATTGATAAAACCGGCGCAGGCACGACATCAGGCGCGCCACTGATCGCGCGCACGCCTGTGTGTTAGCGCGCACTGATAAATAATCCAGCACATCACCATGCTGCACGGTTAATAAGGTCTGGTGGCGTTCCACCAACCATCCCGCCATCCCGCCAAGGTCGGAACGGTAAGCAGATAGGGTATTGGTGCTCAGGCCCGACTCCATCCATACCGCATCGAGAAATGCCTCGATAGTCACCTGATCCTGTTCACAGGGGCGCGCGCCCGGCAGGGGTTCTTCAACCGCGCTCATGGTCTAGCAGCCAGCGCTTAATCGCAAGTTCCGGGCTAAGCCCCTGCGTCACGCCCGAATAACCCCCCAGGCCGGTGGCGCTCACCACCCGATGACACGGCACCACAATCGGCAGCGGATTAGCGCGGCACGCACCGCCCACGGCACGCGGCCCACTGGACAAACGCCGCGCCAGATCCCCATAACGACACGGCTGACCCACCGGCACCTCACGCAACGCCTGCCACACCCGCTGCTGAAAGGGCGTGCCCACACAGACTAACGGCACTGAAAACACGTAAGCAGGATTAGAAAAATAATGCATCAACTGTTGCACCACATTCGCGGCATCAGGATTTTCAGCAGGCAGATCATTAATCTCAGGCGCCACAAAATCCAGCGCGCATAACGCCGCGCCCTGGTCGCTTCCGGCATCCTGCCTCTGGCGACACTTGCACATCCCTGTGCGGCACATGCGCACACCCAGCTTGGCCGATACAAAAGGGGCGGTCAATATGGCGTGATAATGTTGCATAATTTGGATTAGATTAGTGAAAACGATCCAGCTTGATATATAACGCCCGCATCAACGCCGCACCCTGCGGCGACTGGCCTAACAGCGTAATCAACTGCTGATGCGCGCGTACCCGTATTTCCACAGTATCGGCGCGCATGGCTAAAAATGCAAACAGCGCACGCGCGCGTATCGGATGCTCTTCCGCCAACGACTGCGCCACCGTAAACCACGGTTCAAAATCACCCATCAATAATTGTTGCTGATTACTCAACACCTGCGCGTACGCCACATAAGCATCCCACACGGTATCGTCAGTGATATTAAACAAACCCGCAAATGCAGAAGACGCCACACCTTGGTAAACCAATACATGCTCTACTGCTGCCACATAGCGCTCATGGTCACCAACAATCTGCGCCGCCTCAGCCTGCACCACGGCTGCCAGCCCGTGTGATGCGGCGACAGGCTGCTGCGCCAATAACTGACGCACTTCCTGCAAAATATTTTCAGGACGGCCACCACTGCGCAACCGCGCCAGCAAATACAGCGCAGCTGCGACAGGCTCTTGTGCGCCAACCAATAACGCCGCCGCCTCCGCAGCACGCCCCGTCAACAGCAACACATGCGCCTGTAGCAACTGTGTTTGCACGTCCTCGGCATAATCCTGCTGATGGCGCAGCAGGGCCGTGTAGGCATCATCTACCCGCCCCTCCACAATATAGCTATGGATAACCATGCGGCGCCATTGGCCGAAAAGCTGCTCCTGCGTTTCCGGCACTTCCGCCATCCATGGCGGTCGCCCGAAAAGCTGCTCCTGGCTGTTCATGTGCATCCATGCGACGTGCAGGGATGCACAAGTGTCGCGGGAGGCAGGATGCCGGGAGCGCCCACTCGCG
>JANOOA010000303.1:0-9788 GCA_031421115.1 Gammaproteobacteria bacterium
TCCCTCCGAACCGCACGTGCGGTTTCCCCAAGCCGTTGACTTAATCTGTTGATTCAGGCCAGTTAATGGACGTATGATGCACTTGTTCTCTGGCTTTTTCAATTTGGATCATGCAGAAAAAATCTTCCATAGCTTCTACGGGTAAGCACCCCCGGGTACCGCCTGAGTACAGTGGCATCCAGGTCAATCACTGCAAGTCCCCGGTCTGCGGGAATTACGGCGTTCCGCCAGAACAAACATCGGTGCGTGGGAGCAATCGCTACACTTTGGATTCGCGCAACCAAGGTATTTCCTCCTGCATCTGCACGTCCTGCGGCGAAGGATTCCCGCTCAAGAGCAACCTCGGCATTGCGGAAGAGGTCAAACGCATGGCGTCCTACCCGTCGCCTGCTAGAGCAGTGTGCTGCCGCAACGACGCCTGCGCCAACCATACCGATCAGGTGCCCGTCGGTACCGCCGGGGCGTATGCCTCGTTCGGCAAGACCGCGATTGGCAACTCCCGTTGGCGCTGTAGCGCTTGCGGTAAGACGTTCTCACAGAACACCAAGGCCACCGCCCGGCAGCGGGAACATCACAAGAACAAGACCATTTTCAAACTGCTGGTCAAATAAGATGCCCGTGCGCCGCATCATCGAAGTCGCTGACATCGACCCCAATACCTTCTACCACCGCCTCGACTTCCTCCATCGCCAATGCCAGGCATTTGCCGCCCACCGCGAGCGCGCACTGGCCAACCCCCCCATCCGCCGACTGTACATCGGCGTCGACCGACAGGACTACCTGGTGAGATGGATGGTTCGCAAGGACAAGCGCAACATCCAGCTATCGGCCATTGCAGCGGTGGACAACGAACACGGCTATTGCTTTGGTATGCACCTTAAAACTTTGACCCTTCGCTGGACAGCAAAGCCGTCCAGGCCGAGGCCGAGAAGAACGGCGACCTCGACATGCCCTATCCGCATCGCCGCTTTGCACGCCTGTGGCTCAATGCCGACCATGACGCAGCCCGTGCCAAGTCCCTGACCACGAAGCGGCGCAAACTCAGCCTGCCAACGCAGATCGATGAAGCCTATGCTGCGGCATTAGAGCGTGATGACATCGAAAGCCCCGATGCGCCGTCGCCCGTAGAACGACTCCCTGAATACGGGATGCAAACCCATGGCGAGTACACCATGTACTGGCATTTTTTCTTCCTCAAACGCCTGCTGGGCAATGTCCAGAAGTGGCGCTTCTTCATCGACCAAGATCCCGGTCTACGGGCGACCTGTCTGGCAGCATTCCATGACGAAATTCGGGGCCGCACAGCCGACGCCTTCTATGTCCGCATCACCAAGGATCTGCCGGTGGATGAAAAGCGTCACCGTTACAACGACGCGAAGGTGCGGTTCGAGCAGGCGCAGACCGCGCACCCAGGCATGAAGCCACAAGAGATCAAGCTGCTGCTGATCAAAGAGCGTTTGGCCACCATGACGCCGCGCGGGAAATGGCAGGATCGGTGGCTTGACCATCCGTTCCCGACCATGAGCGAACCTGAGAAGGCCGTGGCCTGCCGCACCGATCTCGGCGACTACGACGCAGATCACCAGGCGTGGCTCTACCACAAGGCGGGCCTGCACGGTGTCGATCCGTTCTTCAACCAAGTGCGTCGACGACTCTCCTTACTCGAGCGACCGATCCACTCCAAGTCCAACAAGGGCAGGGTCTGGAACGGCTACTCTCCATATAATCCAGGCCATGTCGCCAAAGTCCTCGACATCATGCGGACGGTCCACAATTACATCCTCACCGGCAATGATGGCAAGACGCCAGCCGTATGACTCGGACTGGCCCAGGCACCGCTGGAGTATGAAGACATTATTTATTTTTCATCAACAGATATAAGTCAACGGCTTGGGAAAACCGCACGTGCGGTTCGGGGGGAGGGGAGGGCGGATGCTCTTCTCTACCCCTATCAGAATTATTTAGAGGTGCCCTTTAGGATATATGCAGGTGCCTCTTCGGTAGCCGTGCGGAACAACCTGCTGCGGCTCGGGTCAAATAAACTACTCTGTAGAAAATGGCTTCCGCACGAGGCATGATTCTGGCGCAGCGTCAAAATAATGGTAATTCGTTGGACAAATCGTGCCGATAACAGTATGTCTAAAGAGCATGTAATGCACCTGTTACACGTCGGGGTCGTAAAAGTTATGGGTTAAAAAAGTTTTTCGGGTCATCCGTTGACGGCGTCAAGTAATCAATATGAACTTGTATTTGTTATCAGCATCAAGATGGATTTTAGCGAAAAAACACTGCTACGCTATGCTATAACTAACGGGGTAATGGTGGGCAACAGACGGCATGAACCAAAGGGTTTTCAATAATGGTTGTTTTATGCCAGCCAGCATTTCACTCCACACACTTCACAACATATGGCCTACATTTTGCTTTGTTTTTGGCAAGGGAATGGGCCCATGCGGGGCGTGGCAATAAGGTGTTTAGATAAATTCGCTGCGGCCTGGCCTGGCGCCTACTTTTGGTGTCGACACGGCTGTAGATAATTTGCACGGGCACCGGACAGATCGCAATGAGGAGATGCTTATGAATATTTTCAACAACTACCAGTCTCGTTATGAAGAAAGCAAAGAAGAAGAGATGTCTTTGCAGGAATATCTGGAGCTTTGCAAAAGAGACGCATCGGCCTATGCCACCGCCTCAGAAAGAATTTTGATGGCGATAGGTGAGCCAGAGTTTGTTGATACTCAAAAAGATGTCCGGCTAAGTCGCCTTTTTTCTAACAAAATGATCAAGGTTTACCCGGCCTTTAAAGAATTTTATGGGATGGAGGAGGCTATCGAGCAGATAGTGGCCTACTTCCGCCATGCTGCCCAGGGTCTGGAAGAGAAAAAACAGATTATTTATCTGCTCGGCCCACCCGGTGGTGGCAAGTCATCGCTTGCCGAAAAATTAAAATCATTAATGGAGCGTGTGCCGTTCTATGCGATCAAGGGTTCGCCTGTCAATGAGTCACCGCTCGGGCTGTTTTCGCCTATCGAAGACGCACGTATTCTTGAAGAAGATTATCGTATTCCACGCCGCTATTTGCCTGGCATCATGTCGCCCTGGGCGGTGAAGCGTCTGCGTGAATTTAATGGTGACATTACCAAATTTCGCGTAGTGAAGCTGCGCCCCTCGGTGTTAGAGCAAACCGGCATCGCCAAAACCGAACCCGGCGACGAAAACAACCAGGACATTTCGGCGCTGGTGGGTAAGGTTGATATTCGTAAACTGGAAGCATTCTCGCAAGATGACCCAGACGCCTACAGTTATTCCGGTGGTCTGTGTCTTGCCAATCAAGGCTTGCTGGAATTTGTCGAGATGTTCAAGGCGCCCATCAAGGTATTGCACCCGTTGCTCACTGCAACACAGGAAGGCAATTACAAAGGCACAGAAGGCTTTGCTGCGATTCCTTTTAATGGCATTGTGCTTGCGCACTCGAATGAATCCGAGTGGACGTCATTCAAGAACAACAAGAACAACGAGGCATTCCTTGATCGTATTTATATCGTCAAGGTGCCTTACTGCCTGCGCACCTCTGAAGAAGTTAAAATTTATCAGAAGCTTTTAAGGAATAGTTCATTATCTGCCGCTTTTTGCGCCCCTGGCACATTGGAAATGATGGCGCAATTCGCCGTGCTGTCACGCCTGAAAGACCCCGAAAATTCCAACATCTATTCCAAAATGCGCGTGTATGATGGCGAGAATCTGAAAGACATTGATCCCAAGGCAAAATCCTACCAGGAATATCGTGATTATGGGGGTGTGGACGAAGGGATGTCCGGTTTATCAACACGCTTCGCTTTCAAGATCCTTTCCCGGGTATTTAATTATGACACGGCTGAAGTGGCGGCCAATCCGGTACATTTACTTTATATCGTTGAACAGCAGATTGAGCAGGAGCAATATTCGCCTGAGGTGAAAGAACGTTATCTTGCCCATCTCAAGGGCTATCTGGCGCTTCAATACGCGGAATTTATTGGCAAAGAAATTCAGACGGCCTACCTGGAATCCTATTCCGAGTTTGGCCAGAACATTTTTGATCGCTATGTAACATATGCAGACTACTGGATTCAGGATAACGAATACCGTGACCCGGATACCGGCGAAAGCTTTGACCGTGCGGCATTGAATGGGGAGCTGGAGAAAATTGAGAAGCCAGCGGGCATCAGCAATCCTAAAGATTTCCGCAATGAAATTGTAAACTTCACGCTACGCGCGCGCGCGTCACACGGTGGCACAAACCCGACATGGACCAGTTATGAAAAACTACGGGTGGTGATCGAGAAAAAAATGTTCTCAAGCACCGAAGATTTGTTGCCGGTGATTTCTTTTAATGCCAAATCATCTACCGATGATAAAAAGAAGCACGAAGACTTTCTGGCACGCATGGTGCAAAAGGGCTACACAGCGAAACAGGTTCGGTTGCTGTGTGAATGGCATTTACGCACCCGTAAATCTTCATAAAACTGGCATCCCCATGAAATTAGTGCGCACCAATCGGGTTGGCGAACAGATCATTGACCGTCGGCTCAACGGCAAAAACAAAAGTGCAGTTAATCGCCAAAAATTTATCCAGCGATTTAAAGGTCAGATAAAAAAAGCGGTGTCTGAAGCTATGTCGGGCCGCAGCATCACGGACCTTAACCGTGGCGAGAAAATTAATATACCCACGAAAGATATCAGTGAACCCATGTTCGGTCACGGACGCGGCGGCAAGCGCGAGGGCATTCACCCCGGCAACACCGATTTTGTGAGTGGCGATAGGGTTTCCCGGCCAGCGGGCGGGGGTGGCAGCGGCGGTAAAGCCAGCAATAGCGGCGAAGGCGAAGATGAATTTTCTTTCGAGCTTTCCCGCGATGAATTCCTGGACATCTTCTTTGAAGACCTGGAGTTGCCCGACTTGATAAAAACGCAACTGGCGCGGCAGGTGCAATACAAAACCGTGCGCGCAGGGTTCACCGCCACCGGCACACCCAGCAACCTGAACATTATCCGTTCGATGAAGGGTTCACTGGGGCGGCGTATTGCGACGCGCACACCGTATGCGCGCAAACTGCATGAAGCTGAACAGGCGCTTGAAGCCGCTTTACTGCTGGAAAGCCCCGACCCCCTCGCTACGCTCTCTCCGCGCGTGATGGCGTTGCAGGAAGAAATCCGCAAACTCAAAAGCCGGATACGCGCCATACCATTCATTGACACGTTTGACCTGAAATATAACAATCGCATTAAACAGCCCAAACCTACTACCCAGGCCGTGATGTTTTGCCTGATGGATGTGTCTGGCTCGATGGATGCCGGTAAAAAAGATATGGCGAAGCGCTTCTTTACGTTGCTCTATCTATTTTTAACGCGTTCTTATGAGAAAATTGATCTGGTTTTCATTCGCCACCATACGGTAGCCAAAGATGTCGATGAAGAAGAGTTTTTCTACTCTCGTGAAACCGGCGGCACAGTGGTTTCAAGCGCACTACAAATGATGTACGAGATTATCAAAGAGCGTTATCCATCTTCCGAGTGGAATATTTATGGTGCGCAAGCCTCTGATGGCGACAACTGGACCGATGATTCCCCGATTTGTCGTGATATGTTGATCAATGCCATCATGCCGAATGTTCAATATTATGCTTATGTTGAGATCACCGAAGATGACCATCAGGGGTTATGGCGCGAGTACCTTGCCGTGAAACGCACCTGTGCGCATTTTGCGATGCAACATATCACCAACCCTGCGGATATTTATCCAGTATTCCGTAAACTCTTCCAGAAGAAGCTAGCCTGATATGCCCAATATAAAAAAGGGGAAACCGCTCTCCAAAACCTCCGAATGGACTTTTGATCTGATTCAAAAATATAACACTGAAATTGCACGGGTGGCGGCAGGGTATCATCTTGACACCTATCCAAATCAAATAGAAGTCATTACCGCTGAACAAATGATGGACGCGTATTCCTATATTGGTATGCCGGTAGGATATGGTCATTGGTCTTTCGGCAAACAGTTTTTAAGCGTCGAACAGCGTTACCGTCGCGGCCAAATGGGGCTGGCCTACGAGATTGTTATTAACTCCAACCCTTGTATTGCTTACCTCATGGAAGAAAATACCATGATGATGCAAGCGCTGGTGATTGCCCACGCCGCTTACGGACACAACTCCTTTTTCAAGGGTAATTATCTGTTCCGCACCTGGACAGACGCGGAATCCATCATTGATTATTTATTGTTTGCAAAAAACTATGTGGCCGAATGCGAACAGCGTTATGGCGCTGACGCCGTGGAAGAAATTCTCGACTCATGCCATGCGCTGATGAACTACGGCGTAGACCGCTATAAACGGCCTGGCCGCATTTCACTCTACCAGGAACAGCAGCGCCACAAAGAACGCGAAGATTATTTACAGTCGCGCATTAATGATTTATGGCGCACGCTACCCGTTAAAGACCGGCCTGCAGACGCTCCTGAAGAAGCACACTTTCCTGCTGAGCCTCAGGAAAATCTGTTGTATTTTATTGAGAAAAATGCCCCACTCCTGGATCCCTGGCAACGCGAACTGGTGCGCATTACGCGCAAAATGGCACAATATTTTTATCCGCAACGTCAAACCCAGGTAATGAACGAAGGCTGGGCGACCTTCTGGCACTACACACTGATTAATACGCTGTATGACGAAGGCTTGTTAACCGATGGCTTCATGGTGGAATTTTTACAATCCCATACCAATGTCATCTACCAGCCTGCGTACACCAGTAAATATTACAGCGGCATTAATCCTTATGCGCTGGGTTTTGCCATGATGAGCGATATTCGCCGCATCTGCGAAAAGCCTACTGAGGAAGATCAGCGTTGGTTCCCCGATCTGGTTAATACGGACTGGATAAAGTCGCTGGATTTCGCCATGCGTAATTTCAAGGATGAGAGTTTTGTTGCGCAGTACCTGTCACCCAAGCTGATTCGGGACCTGAAGCTGTTTGCGGTGCTCGATGATGATGCTGACAATGAACTGGAAATCTCCGCGATTCATGATGATCGAGGCTACCAACACATTCGCCAAACACTGGCGGATCATTATAATCTGGGGAATCGTGAGCCCAACATTCAAGTGTTTAATGTTAATCGGCGGGGTGACCGCTCTCTCACCTTGCGCCATACGCAACATGATCGGCGTCCGCTGCACGAAGACACCGAGCAGGTATTAAAACACCTGATGCGGTTATGGGGTTTCACCGTGCGCATGGAAACCGTCCATGAAGACGGCACGGTAGCGCTTACGCATGAGTGTCGCAAAGAAGACTGAGCTTTCCCTGGCCATTAGCTCTTCTTTAACAGAATACTCCTGAACCATCCATGCGCAAGCACTGGTATATCGCTGACTACGCCAAGTCGTGGTTGTACGGTTTGCTGGCAAGCAGCAAGCACGTCCTCAAAAACCACATCGGTGCGGGTGGCGATCTGCCCCAACAAGGGGCTTAGCCAACGCCGTAATGGAGCGCGTTGGCCGCGTTGCAGAAACTTGTCGAGGATCAGAATGTGGCCGCCGGGTTTCAGCACGCGTGCTGCCTCGGCTAATGCGCGTTCAGGATGCGGCACGACGGCGAGGATGAGATGCATGATAACGGTATCGAACGCTTCCGCGGGGTAGGGCAGCGCCATGACATCGCCCACATGTAGCGCTACCCGCAGACCTTGATGCTGACGAGTCTGCAGGGCGCGCGCCTGGCGCAGCATGGCACGCGTGATATCCACGCCAATGTAATTTGCGCCCGATGGCAGCAGCGGGATATCCAGACCACTGCCAATACCCGCAACAAGAATCGTCTGCCCGGTAACATCACCCAACCTGTCCAGGCTGCGTTTGCGCAGCGCGTGGGTGGCGCGCCGCACCATAAGATCATAAATGGGAGCCAGTAACGTGTAGCTATGGCGCAAGCTCATGAAGACTTATCGCTTGCGTTCAAGACTAACGCTTAGCTGAGAGTTAACGCTTGCGCTGGGGCGACCACTTGGCCACTTTACGCTTTGCGTCAGCTAATTGCACGGGGGTGAGGGTGTCAACCAGGTAATCTATCATCTGCTGGCCTGAGGTAACATTGTTGTTGGCGGCAAGGCTCAGCCATACATACGCTGAAACTGGATCCATGGCCATGCCCTTGCCCAGCATGGCCATGGATCCCAGGCTGTGCTGGGCGGGGCCATAGCCCTGATCGGCAGCTTTGCGATACCATGCTTCTGCCTGCCGGTAATCACGCGCTTCGCCTTTTTCATACGCTCGACCGAGCTGATATTGTGCATCGGCAGCCCCTTGCTGCGCCCGATTGCGATGCTTGGATAAGGTGGGGTCACCTTCACCTGCATCATTTTGTAATGTGGGGGTTTCTTTTTTCGCGGCCATGCTCTCTGCCGGAGAAACCTTTGCGGTGACCGCCGAGGACTCTGGCGTTACTAATGCGAGCGCCGGCACGGGTGCCGGGGCAGTGGCGATCACAGGAGGCGCCTTGGATTCGGGCAATGGCACGCCCACGGCCGTCTTTTTTTCAATGGATGGTGGTAGAATTGCAACGGGTGTCTTGGCAGGTAACGCAGCGACAAGCGGCGTCTTTTTAATAACCGGTTTTTCTTGCCCGACGGGCTTAATGCGCGCTTCTGCGACGACAGTCGGCACGGGCACAGGTGTATTATGAGCTTTTGTTTCCTCCACCGTCACGCGGGAGACGGGGGGCACTACGGTTTTTACAGGGGATGGGGGTAACGCAGCAACCATCACGCTGGGCTTTTTTACAACAGGTGGTAGTGGTGCATTCTGCACTAAGACCACCGGGGAAACGGATTCCACTTCAGACAGTGTAGTGGCATTTTTGCGTGAACTCTGCGCAGCGACCGGCGTTTCCAGGGTGTCTTCAAGAATCGGCGCAGTCGCCATGGGCGGCGTTGCCAGATCAACGTGCCGGTCCAGGTCGGGTACGGCGAATGTCAGAAGAATGCCTGTCACCAGCACCGCGCTCGCAATGCGGCGATGCTCCGGATTAAGATCGGAGCGCACCTTTGATCTAAAAATCAAATTCATCGGCCACGCCAACGGCAAGGTATAGGCCACCATTTTACCCGCCAACCATACCGCACCGGCGGCGATGATGCCGCCAATCATCATGCCGTAAAATAATGTGGCGTTGTCAGGTTCGGCGGTGCCGCGTATCCCATGGGTAGCCACCTGATAAAAAAACCGGCTGGCCGCGAAAAACAACAGGGCCAACATGCCGAACGCCAGCCAACTGTTAATATGGCTGATCTGGCTCCAGCCCGTGGAGCGTGTTTCAAAGGGTCGCGCGGTAAAGGCTTCGGATGCCGGATCTCTTGCCTTACTGGCACTGGCAGATGGGGCGGTTTGAGCGCCGGCGGCGCCATTGACGGTAGCTTCACCGGTATACACATAGGCGCTGCTGGCAAGTTTGGCATCATAGCTGGCACGCTTGCGCACGTCTGACAATATGCTATAGGCGTAATTAATCGCCTTTAACAGTTCTTCGGAAGATGCGTGACCACGATGTTTGTCGGGGTGGTGACGTTGCACCATACGCTTGTACGCGACCCGTATTTCATCAGGGGTCGCGCCGGTAGTAACTTCAAAAATATCGTAAAAGGTTTTAGCCATAGTCGATCAACACATCTCTGCAATGATGATCATTACATTAAGAGCCTCTTTACCCAGCCCAGGAGGCTCGGAATACGTTTAGTGTATTTTACCATATCTATCTACATC
>JANOOA010000304.1:0-14999 GCA_031421115.1 Gammaproteobacteria bacterium
ATCAACCAGCGACTCATCGCGTTGCACAAAAATCTGTTCGTGGAATCCAACCCCATCCCGGTAAAATGGGCATTACACGAAATGGGGCTGATCCCGCTGGGTATCCGTTTACCCCTCACGCCACTCTCGGCACAGCATCATGATGTTGTCAGACAAGCCTTGCGCGAAGCCCATGTTCTATAAGGGATACTATACCGCCGCCTCGCCTGGCATTACTATTTGAAGGTATTAAATTATGTTTCATCGCTTCTTTAAAATCGGCGCCGTACTGTCCTGCATTACCCTGCTGGCGGCATGCAGCAGCATCCCACAAAGCGAAATCGAATACAAAAAAAGTCGCTCGCTACCTACCCTGGAGATACCGCCGGATCTCATTACCCCGGCTAACGATGCAGCGGCGCAGATTCCCACGCTTTCGAGACCTGCTCCCGATACATCGTCCACTAAAGTTACACCCGAGACAGAGATTCGTGTAGAACGCGACGGCGGCCTGCGCTGGCTGGTAATCCAGAGCGAAGCACCGCAACTGCAGCCACGCATACGCAGCTTCTGGCAAAGCCACGGCTTTGAAGTTCAGGAACAGGACGCGCGCCTGAATATTATGGATACCAGTTGGGAAGAAAACCGTGGCATCACCACCAAAGGCAGCATTAGCACCTTCTTCAGGAAGGCCTTTGACGTGTTTTATTCAGCGTCTACCCGTGATCAATTCCGCGTGCGGCTCGAACCCGGCACCCTGCCCGGCACCACTGAAATTTACCTCACCCACCGGGGCATGGAACAAATCATCAATAAAGAATCACCGCTGTGGCAGCCTCGCCCCACTGACCCGGCATTAGAAGCCGAAATGCTCAAGCGTCTGGCGCTTTACCTGGGCACCAATGAAGACAAGGCCAGCGCAATTAAAGATGAACTCAGCCGCGCCGCGCCCGCACGCACCAGCATCACTCAAGACACGCAAGGCGGGTCGCTGCTCGTGGTGACAGAAGATTACGCCAACACCTGGCGTCGCACCGGCATCGCGCTGGATCACCTTGGCGCAAAAATAGAAGATCAAAACCGTACACTGGACGCCAAGAGAGGCAGCTATCAATTCCGCCTTAAAGATCCCGCGCGTACCAGCGAGCCACCCAAAGGTTGGTTAAGCAAACTGTTTTCGAGCGATAAAGATAAAACCCAGTATTTTGAACTGCGCCTGCTTGACCAGGACAAGGAAACCCACATCACGGTGTTTGATCAGGCAGGCACGCGTGATAACTCGCCTGCGGCGCAGCGTTTACTTACGTTGCTGCAGGAACAGTTAAAATAATCTATGCGCTTTGCATCGCTGGGCAGCGGCAGTCAGGGTAACGGAACGCTTATAGAACACGGCCAAACCTGCCTGCTGCTCGACTGCGGCTTTACCGTTGCAGAAACCGAGCAACGCCTGGCGCGCCTCGGCCGTCGCGCTGAAGACCTGACGGCGATTGTTATCACCCACGAACATGGCGATCACATCAGCGGCATCGGGCCATTGACGAAAAAATATAACTTGCCGGTATGGGCAACGCCCGGCACGGCGCTGCACCACTATCTGCGTAAACTGCCCACGTTGCGCCTGTTCAACAGCCATCAACCGTTCAGCATCGGTGATATAGAGGCACACCCTTTTCCGGTACCGCACGATGCCCGCGAACCCACACACTTTGTCTTCAGCGATGGCGCCAAACGTCTCGGCATCTTAACTGATGTCGGCGCCAGCACACCGCACATCGAACGCTGCCTCACCGCCTGCGATGCACTCATGCTGGAGTCTAACCATGACACAGAAATGCTTGCTAACGGCGAGTATTCACGAAAACTGAAAAAACGCGTCGGCGGCACCTATGGCCACCTTAGCAACCATCAGGCCGCCGGGCTGCTCGCCACCTTGGATTGCTCGCGCCTGCAACATCTGGTCGCCATGCATCTGAGTGCAAAAAACAATACACCTGATTTAGCGCGCGCCGGATTCGCCAAGGTGCTAGGCTGCGCGCCCGACTGGATTGCCATTGCAGACCAGAACACTGGGTTGGCGTGGCGCGAGATTTTATAAACTACTGACGTTAGTATCCCCGGCTTCGCCCCCCTCGCTACGCTCTCCCCGCAAGCGGGAGAGGTCTGGGGAGAGTGCGTCGCTATGTAAAAACACAATCGAGACACTCTCATGCAAAAACTAACTGAACTCTATTCCGGCAAAGCCAAATCTGTTTATGCCACCGACGACACAGATCGCGTCATCATGGAATTTCGTGATGACACCTCGGCCTTCGACGGTCTCAAGATCGTGCAACTGGCGCGCAAAGGCAAGGTCAACAATAAATTCAACGCTTTCATCATGGAAAAACTCAGCGCCGCCGGGGTGCCCACCCATTTCGAACGCTTGTTATCCGACAATGAAGTGCTGGTGAAAAAACTGCAAATGATCCCGGTGGAATGCGTAGTGCGCAACATCGCCGCCGGCAGTTTATGCAAACGCCTCGGCATCAGCGAAGGCCAGGAACTCAATCCACCGACACTGGAATTCTTCCTGAAAAATGATGCGTTACACGACCCCATGATTAACGAATATCACATCCGCACCTTTGGCTGGGCCAGCGATGCTGAAGTCGCCATCATGAAAGACCTCACCTTCCGCGCCAACCACGTGCTCAAAACATTATTCGCCAACGCCGGCATCCTGCTGGTGGATTACAAGCTGGAATTTGGCCGTTTTCACGACACAGTAATACTAGGTGACGAATTCAGTCCCGACGGCTGCCGCCTGTGGGATGCCACCACCCGCAAAAAACTCGACAAAGACCGCTTCCGCCAGGATTTAGGTGATGTTATTGAAGGCTATGAAGAAGTCGCGCGGCGTTTGGGTGTGGCGCTTTAATAATAAAAACCTGTAGGTGGGTGTGCGCGAATACTGTAATGTTTTAACTGGAGCTTGTCACACACCTGATACAGAGACCTCACAGAACGGGGTCAGGCTTACTCAATTGTATTATTGAGTACGATAGGGCGTATTAGCCGCAGACGTAATGTGCTGAACAAAAATCCTCATAGCGTCGTTAGGTGATACGTTAATCACACTCAATCAAACTTACAGGAGAATTCCATGGCCGTTCAAAGAGAAAAACCGTATCCTGGCATCAATTTCATCGTCGACTTGGGCACTGGAGAAGTCGATACTCCAGATGCCGGTTTGTCAGAAGTTGTCTTCCCGGAAGCGCGCTTGCAGATGCTGGAGTATCGCAACGGTAACGATCGTGGCAACGATATCAGGAAGCTCCAAACAACTACCAAGTACGGAAACTTAATCCTGCGGCGCGGTGTGATTGGCTCCTTAAGTTGGTATTTGTGGTGGGATGCTGCACGCAATGGCGACCAAACAGCCGTTCGCACGATCATCATAAGCTTATTAAATGAAGATCGCGCGGGAAGGGTAATTGCCTGGAAGTTCTTGCGGGCGCGCCCAGTGAATCATCAAATCTCTGCGCTAAATTCACTGGGCACAGAGCCACTTATCGAAACTCTGGAAGTAGCCTTCGAACGCTTGGAAATGGAGTGAGGGCGCGCCCGAATTCACCACCAACAACTGGTTTGGCTCTGGATTCGATATACTTCTTTCTTTAACTGTCAGGAGAAAAGCGATGCTTCAACTACGCCCAAGCTGTGAGTGCTGCAATAAAGATCTCCCACCGGAATCTACTGAAGCACGCATCTGTTCTTTTGAGTGTACGTTCTGCGTGTCGTGCGTTGATTCTGTGCTTGGCGGCAAGTGCCCGAACTGTGGTGGTGAGTTTGTTGCCCGTCCGCGTCGTCCGGTAAATAAATTAACCACGTATCCCGCGTCTACAGAGCGCGTCTATAACCCGGCGGACTGCGGAAAAGCGGCCTAGCCAATATAGGATACAGTGAATGTAATGAGTTGCATCGTTCCTCCCCCATCCGTCTCCTTTACAGAGGCATTGAAATTCTGGCTCAAGCTGGGGTTTATCAGTTTTGGCGGACCTGCCGGGCAAATTGCTATCATGCATCAGGAGTTGGTGGAAAAACGCCGCTGGATTTCGGAGCGGCGTTTTTTGCATGCACTGAATTATTGCATGGTGCTGCCGGGACCCGAGGCGCAGCAGCTTGCGACGTACATCGGCTGGTTGATGCACGGTACCAAAGGTGGGATTGCGGCGGGGATGCTGTTTGTGTTGCCGTCATTGTTTATTCTTATTGCGCTGTCGTGGCTGTACATGGCCTATGGCAGTACGGCTGCAGTGACCGGGGTGTTGTACGGTATCAAACCTGCAGTGACGGCGATTGTGGTGTTCGCGGCCTATCGCATCGGTTCCCGGGCGCTGAAGAACCGCGTGTTGTGGGCAATGGCCACCGCCGCTTTCATTGCTATTTTTGCTTTTGATGTCCCTTTCCCCGCGATTGTCCTGGCAGCCGGACTCATGGGGTATATTGGCAGCCGCGTGGCGCCCGATACCTTCAAGCCAGGCAGCAGTGGTCACGGCGCAATAGACAAACATTTTGGTGCGGCGCTGATTGACGACGATACGCCCACGCCGCCCCACGCTACTTTCATGTGGAATAAATTTTACAGATTGATGGCGATCGGGCTGGCGCTGTGGGTGGGCGCACTGGGCACGCTGCTGGCATTACTCGGCTGGCAAGACACGCTCACGCAAATGGGCTGGTTCTTCACCAAGGCCGCGCTGCTGACCTTTGGCGGTGCGTATGCGGTGTTACCCTATGTTTACCAGGGCGCGGTGGAACATTATCAATGGCTCACCGCCACGCAAATGATTGATGGCCTGGCGCTGGGTGAAACCACGCCGGGGCCGCTGATTATGGTGGTGGCGTTTGTGGGCTTTGTCGGCGCGTGGACGCATTCACTGTTCGGCCCGGAGGCGCTGCTGCTGGCCGGGGCAGCGGGTGCCTGCGTTGCAACATTTTTCACTTTTCTGCCATCCTTTCTGTTCATTCTGATGGGCGGACCGCTGGTCGAAGCGACCCACGGTGAATTAAAGTTTACTGCGCCACTCACCGGCATCACCGCCGCGATTGTTGGCGTGATTCTTAATCTGGCGGTGTTTTTTGCATACCATGTGCTGTGGCCTAAAGGCTTTGATGGCGATTTTGAATGGTTTTCACTGATGATTGGCCTGGCGGCAGGCGTGGCGCTGTTCCGCTATAAAGCCGGCGTTATTCAGGTGATCGGCGCAAGTGCGGTAGTGGGTCTGATGTATACATTTTCAGGGTTATGATTTGTCGCTCTACTGGATCCCCCCCACCGATAAAACCTGCCGGTTCCCGCCGGTGGAAGATGCGTTGCAAGAACCCAACGGCCTGCTGGCCGCAGGCGGCGATCTCAGCCCCACGCGGCTGATTAACGCTTACCGCAGCGGCATTTTTCCCTGGTATAACGCCGGCGAACCGATCTTGTGGTGGTCACCCAGCCCGCGCACCGTGATCTTCCCGGCACATCTCAAGGTGTCCCGTAGCCTGCGCAGAACCCTCAGGCGGGGCGCATTCCACGTGACCCTTGATACACAGTTCAGGCAGGTGATGGAAGCCTGCGCGGCGCCGCGCAGGGATGCGCAAGTGCCGTGGGCGGCCGCTCCCGGCATCCTGCCTCCCGCGACACTAGTGCATCCCTGCACGTCGCAGGATGCGCAGGAACGGCCGCCGCGTAAGCCAGAGGGTCGCTTCCGGCATCCTGCCTCTGGCGACACTTGTCCATCCGTGGACGGCGGTGGCACCTGGATTAGCGCTGAAATCATTGATGCCTATTGCCGTTTACACGAGATGGGCGTGGCGCACTCGGTGGAAGTATGGCAAGAGCATGATCTGGTAGGTGGCGTGTATGGACTCGCCCTGGGTCGGGTATTTTTCGGCGAGTCCATGTTCAGCCGCGTCACGGACGCCTCCAAGGTCGCGCTGGTGCATCTGGTGCGTCAACTTGAGCGCTGGGGATATACTGTCATCGACGGCCAGGTCAGCTCGCCGCATTTATACACGCTGGGCGCCGAAGATATTTCACGCGCCGCTTTCATCACATTATTACAGGAGGCGAGCGATGCGGCTGAACCACTTGGCCCACCTGGCCCCTGGCAACTGGACGCAGACTTAAAGCCATGACCAGCATCAGCACCCTGACTTTCTACGCAACCATGCCGCAACCCTGCAGCTATCTGGCGGGGCAGAGCGCCGCTACGCTGCTGGTAGATCCGCAAGCCGCGATCAACACATCGCTCTACGGCACGCTGATTGATTATGGTTTTCGCCGCAGTGGCGAACGCATCTATCGACCACGCTGTGAACATTGCCAGGCATGTATTTCGGTGCGCGTGCCGGTTGCCACCTTTCATCCCAGCCGCATCCAGAAACGCATCTGGCGGCGTAATCACGATCTTGATGTGCAACGTGTTGCGCCGCTACGCAGCGACGAGCATTTTGATCTGTATCAGCGTTACCTCGCGCAACGTCACGCCGGGGGCGGCATGGATGACCCCGATCCCGACAGCTATCTTACATTTCTTGCCAGCCCACACATCGACACCGGCTTTTACGAATTTCGTCTGCACGGCCAACTGCTCGCCGTGGCGGTGGTGGATCATCTACAGCAGGGCTTATCAGCGGTATATACGTTTTTTGACCCGCAACATGCACAACGCAGTTTGGGCGTGTATGCCGTGCTCTGGCAAATAGAACATGCCAGACAATTGAACCTGACGTGGCTGTATCTGGGATACTGGATTAAAGGGTCGCCGAAAATGAATTACAAGGAACACTACCGGCCATTGGAGATGTATCAGCGCGGGCAATGGGTTATGGTATCGCCTCATGTGGATGTGTCATCAACTCAATACACCAGATAATCCAGCACCGTAAATTGCGCCGTCGCGCCCACACCCGTATGCTGAACCAGCGCAATCCGGCCATCGGCATGCGCCGCCAATGTTGCGGCGGCTTGCTGCGCGGGGAGCAGCAACACCAGCGGCACCACACCGCCATTAAAACTGGTGTCAACGCGGCCAGCGTTGATACCAGTCGCATTGTAACGCGTCACAGTCACCTGGGTGGCGCCAACCAACGCTTTGCTGGCCACCACTATTTTGCCGTCACTCTGCAGCACCATGGCATAACTCGCCTCGCTGCTCACCGTGGCGGGGGATATTACAATGCCATCAATGACACTATCGTTGGCATCAAAAGTAGTGTTGGCATCAAAAGTGGCATCAGCACCGCCATTCACGTTGTAACGCGCCAGAATAAACGCGGTGCCATCACCGCCTGAACCTGCCACTATGATTTTGCCATCGGCGGGCTGCACCGCCACCGCCACAGCACGCTCATCCCCGGTGCCAAAATCCACACGATGACGACCATCATCACTGAAGGTAGGGTCAAAACTGCCATCGGCCAGGTATCGCGCCAATGCAAAATCCTTATCCGTGGCATTGGAACCCACTCCCACTGCGACGATCTTGCCATCCGCCTGCACAGTCGCCGCCAGAGCCTGCGAATTTCCTGGGCCGATAACCGTCGATGTTATGCCATCACCGCTAAATGAAACATCCAAGCCACCCCCCGCATTATAACGAGCCACCACAAACTCCATGAAGTTCGTGCCATTGATATGCCCCGCAGTGATCACCTTACCGTCGGCCTGTATTGCCGCAGCAGGGGTTTCACATGTAATGGGAGAGGCTACCAACGGGGCAGCCCTGCTAATGCTGGGTGCAAGGCCACCCCCAAAATTATTAGCGGCGGGTGGCGCTACCGTCATAAAATTCCAGGAATAATCCACAGGCAGCAAAGTGCCATCCATAGCACGCACGCCTGCCTTTATGGTCACCGTATAAATGGAGTTATAATCCAAGGGCTTGGTGGGCTGAAAAAGTATAAAACCATTGGGATAAGAACTTGTAGGGCGATGATAAATAAAACCGCCCACCGGAGGATTCCCGTTGGTGCTTACTAGCAACGATTCCGCAGTAAACGAACACAGATCCATCTGCCGTGAAAAAGCCACGGCGATAGCCGCATCCACCCCGGCACCGGCAATATCAGAGTTGGGGTCATTGGTCTGCTGCACAGGAATCTGAAATATTACCCTTAGATCATCCTGGGTATTATCGCGGTGGCTTTCCCCTTGCCAATTACAGCCACTCAGCCATAAAACGATTACGGCTACCAGCGTTATTACCATTGATTGAGGATGTGTTCGCACCATTATCAGAGAACAAACTCCACCAGCACAAAATTGGCATTCGCACCCGTACCACTGCTGCCCGCCAGCACAATGTTGCCACCCGACTGAATCATCAACGCCAACGCAGCATCGCTGCCCCCTGCCATGTCCGTGATCACAATACCTCCGACACCAAATGTAACATCAAGACTACCATTGGTATCATAACGTACCAACCCAAAGTCATTATTAGCGCCATTAAACCCAGATTTTCCATTAGCCCTCTACTTCAGTAGATTCGACCTAAGTCCGGACAGGCTGCCAGGTAGCGGCACCGCCTTCTAACCCTCAACCCTGCCGCAAATAACTACATGTGAAATAATAACATGCTCACTATTTTGGTATCACGAAACCACCCACTCAATGGCTTTTTTGCCAATTGAAGCAAGCTCAGGCATAATGGCAGGTCATACCAGACCAAAAACCTTTGGTTTAACCCACTTTTTATCTGCAAGAGCATTGTTTGAATGGCTAAAGAAGATCATATTGAAATGGAAGGCGCGGTACTGGACACCTTGCCCAACACCATGTTTCGCGTGCAACTCGACAACGGACACGTGGTGACTGCCCACATTTCCGGAAAAATGCGCAAGAACTATATTCGTATTTTGACGGGTGATCGGGTCACTGTAGAAATAACGCCTTATGACTTGAGCAAGGGTCGCATTATTTTCCGCGCACGCTAAGGTCTTAAGGTCTGTCAACATTTCCGCACCAGTTTGTCATTTCGATCCCCGCTAAATCAGGGTATCGAAATGACAAACACGGGCAGAACTCCTGGCTCCCTAACTTTCCTGTAACTCCTCCGCACCTTCCATCTCAAACGCCAGCTTTTCATTGCGCATGGAAATGCGGATACGCCCGCCACGCGCCAACTTGCCGAAGAGCAGTTCTTCTGCCAGAGGCCGCTTGATATTTTCCTGAATCACCCGCGCCATGGGGCGTGCGCCCATCTTTTCGTCGTAACCATGCAGCGCCAGCCATTGACGTGCGGCACTGTCAACTTCGAGAGTAACGCGTTTTTCTTCAAGCTGGGCTTCAAGCTCAATGATGAATTTATCGACCACAAACGCAATCGTCGCGCTGTCCAAAGACTTGAACTGAATAGTCGCATCGAGACGATTGCGAAACTCCGGGCTGAACAGTCGCTTGATAGCCTCACCGGAATCGCTAACATGGTCCTGATGCACAAAACCCATCGAGCCACGGCTCATCTGTTCGGCGCCCGCATTGGTCGTCATCACCAGAATCACATTGCGAAAATCAGCTTTACGCCCATTATTGTCGGTGAGCGTGCCGTGATCCATCACTTGTAACAAAATGTTGAATACATCGGGATGCGCCTTTTCGATTTCATCAAGCAACAATACCGCGTGCGGATGCTTGGTAACAGCCTCCGTGAGCAATCCACCTTGATCAAAGCCGACATAACCCGGCGGCGCGCCAATCAGGCGTGACACGGTATGACGCTCCATATATTCCGACATATCAAAACGAATCAGCTCTATGCCCATGACATGTGCAAGCTGGCGCGTGACCTCAGTTTTACCTACGCCCGTAGGACCCGCCAGCAAAAATGAACCAATCGGTTTTTGCACATTGCCCAGTCCAGCACGCGACATTTTAATCGCTGAGGCTAAAGCTCCAATTGCCTGATCCTGGCCAAACACCAGCATCTTCAGGTTGCGCTCCAGATGTCGCAGCACGTCTTTGTCGGAACTGGAAACGCTTTTTGGCGGGATACGCGCAATCTTGGCAATAATGTCTTCAATTTCTTTGACATTGATCACTTTCTTGCGCTTGTTAGCCGGCAATAAATGCTGATTCGCGCCGACTTCGTCGATCACATCAATAGCCTTGTCCGGTAAAAAACGGTCGTTGATATAGCGTGCCGCTAACTCCGCTGCAGCACGCAATGCCTGCCTGGAATACTTTACATGATGATGCTCTTCAAAGCGTGATTTCAAGCCCTCAAGAATCAGCACCGTTTCTTCAACGGTAGGCTCTGCGACATCAATCTTCTGAAAACGCCGCGCCAAGGCGCGATCTTTTTCAAACACGCCACGGTATTCCTGATAGGTTGTAGAGCCGATGCACTTTAACGCACCCGATGCCAGCACGGGCTTGATCAGGTTAGACGCATCCATCACGCCACCCGAGGCCGCGCCAGCGCCAATGATGGTATGGATTTCGTCAATAAACAAAATAGCGCCCGGCTCTTTTTGCAATTGATTGATGACGCCTTTCAAGCGTTTCTCAAAATCACCGCGATATTTAGTGCCTGCCAATAACGCGCCTAAATCCAGCGAATAGACAGTGCTGTGCGCCAGTACTTCAGGCACTTCACCATCCACAATCATTTTCGCCAAGCCTTCTGCCAACGCAGTTTTACCCACGCCTGCTTCGCCGACATATAACGGGTTGTTCTTGCGGCGGCGGCACAAGATCTGAATGGTGCGCTGAATTTCATGCTTGCGGCCAATCAACGGGTCAATCTTGCCGAGCCGCGCTAGCTGATTAAGGTTGACGGCGAAATTTTCCAGCGGGGTTTTGGCGGGAGCCTCACCACCGGACTCATCCTCACTCGACGCAGGTGATGCGCCCTCACCCTCGCCGTGTACTTTGGAAATGCCGTGCGAGATGTAATTCACCACATCAAGACGCGTGATGTTCTGCTTGCCCAGAAAATACACCGCCTGCGAATCCTGCTCACCAAAAATGGCAACCAGTACATTTGCGGCCAAAACTTCTTTTTTACCGGAAGACTGCACATGAAATACAGCGCGCTGGAGTACCCGCTGAAAACCGAGAGTCGGCTGTGTATCGCGCTTTTCTTGCGCGCTCAACAGTGGGGTATTTTCATCAACGAAGGCGGCAAGATCTTTTTTCAACACTTCAATATCGGCACCGCAGGCACCCAACACTGCCACCGCGCCAGGATTATCGAGCAAGGCGAGCAGCAAGTGCTCTACCGTCATGAGTTCGTGCATTCTGTCACGTGCCTCGCGGAAAGCGAGGTTAAGCGTAAACTCGAGGTCTTTGCTTAACATGGATTCAACCCCTCAATAAACTGACTATACATAATGACTACCTCTCCAGATGCTTGCCATCTCGACCGCAGACGGTTCTTGCGCATCCCGGCTCTGCGGGAGAGATCTTTAACTACCCTTACTTACGACACGACCCAACATCAGAAATTCCCTGAAACCTACGCCGCTTCCATCGTGCATTTCAATGGGTGCTGATTTTCCTGTGCGCATTGCGTCACTTGCGCCACCTTGGTTTCCGCGATGTCACGCGTGTATACACCACACACGCCCACACCACGCGTATGCACATGCAACATCACCTGCGTGGCTTTTTCCTGATTCATGCTAAAGAATGCTTCGAGAATATAAACGACAAACTCCATTGGCGTGTAATCATCATTCAACACCAACACCTTGTATAACGGTGGGCGCTTGAGTTTAGGCTTGGCCTCCTCGAGCGCTAATCCATCGTTATGATTATCCTGTGAGCCTTCTTTCATGGTGACTTGATTGTAACTAAAATCCACCCAAAAAACCTGATAAGCTGCATCAACACTCTGAATGAGCTAATGGGGCCATCTTCCGAAGACTCAATATCCGCACGCCATTCACCACTGGGATATGAGTTATTTACTTTAATTTTCAATGTCTTAATATAAAGATTGCTCTCCTTGGGGTTTACATTGCAGAATTCAGAGGCTCATTATAATCATCGGCCAAAAGCCCGATTTTTTAAGATGTTTTGAATTCTCTAAAATGGCTGGGGCAGATTACGCTTAAGAAAGTCGATCATAACCCGTACTTTATTCGGCAAATAGGTACGGCGAAGGCATAAGAACCCCGCCGCCATCCTTTTTCTGCCATATATGCTGAGTTTCAGCCCAGAGGGTGCGACCCCCAGCGATAAAGGGAAGGGGCACTTCGTGCGCCTCGTGCGCGGCGGCAGGTAATTCTTTACCACATACGACATCCACACATCTCATGGTTTAGGGTGGCGTCAACCCCCAGGTTTACCATCGTTAGCAAACTCAAATGCATCAAAATAGAAATATTCTTGGGGCAAGCCCTGCGCCAGACAGGTTTGACGTGCGGCATTAATCATCGTGGGCGCACCGCTTGCGTAGACTTCGAAACTGCGTAGGTCAGGGAAGTCAGCTACGGCAGCGTCCTGCACATAGCCTTGTTTACCCTGCCAGTGATCTTCATGGGCGGGACGCGATAACACCGATACATAGCTCAAATTCTCTGCGTCACTTATCCAGCTTTTTACGATGCTCTCAAGATATAAACCTGCACGCGTGGTGGCACCCCAATACAGATATATGGGACGTCGAATACCTTGCGCCAAAGCCTCTTCGATGATGGCTTTAATCGGCGCAAAACCGGTGCCTGCCGCCAGAAAAATAATCGGCCGCACCGAATCCTTACGCAACATAAAATCTCCCAGCGGGCCTTCAATGCGTAGGATGTCTTTTTCTTTCATGTTACTGAAAACATGACCCGTAAATTCCCCACCGGCCACTTGTGCAATGTGCAACTCGACCAGTCCGTGTTGCAATGATGGCATACCCGCCATTGAAAAGCTGCGTCGGCGACCATCGCGCAATATAATATTGATATATTGCCCTGCCACATACTGCAAACGCTCGGTATTAGGCAGCTTTAGATACAAACGCATCACATCAGGCGCAAGCAGTTCTTTCTTTTCCACCCGACACGGTAATTTTTTTACCACAGTGTCTTGTCCGACAGCGTCTGCGCTACGCGGCTCGATGGTAATATTCGTTAATGGCCTGGCCTGACAAAACAACGCCAGACCCGCCGCTTTTTCCTGCTCGCTCAAGGCGTATACGGAATACGTGCCATAATCAACCTGCCCCGCCACCACGCGGCCTTTGCACGCCCCACACAGGCCATTACGGCACCCATAAGGCAGCATGACGCCTTGCCGGGCAGCGGCGTCGATAATGCTTTCTCCATCCGCTACGGTAAAATCACGTGCAGCAGATTCGATGTGGACTTTGAAAATCATGGCCTAACCTTGTTATGCTATCGCTATCCGTGAATAATGGTGTTGCTGCGCGTCGTGCATGGATGGCGGGAGGTAGAGCAACGCAGGAGCAGTTGCCGGGATGCCGGAAGCGGCCAACGCTTGGCGGGTTACGTAACCCGCCCTCTAGCTGTGATTTTACACCAAAAGTAGGTGCCTCCAGGCACGAGAACAATATGGCACACGCTTTTATCATCGGCTGCGGTGACATTGGTCAACGCACCGCAAAATTGTGGATGACACAGCACGGCACGGTGAGCGCCCTGGTGCGCTCTGTGGAACGCTCCCAGCCTTTGACTCATCTGGGCATCACCCTCGTCAAGGGTGACCTGGATGACGCCGCCAGTCTTGCGCATTTACCGCTCCAAAATACCCTGCTGTTTTATTTCGCTCCACCGCCAAACAACGGCGCAACAGACTCGCGTCTGCGCACTGTGCTCGCGGCAATCACGCCGGAAAACAGGCCAATAAAAATAGTCTATATTAGCACCAGTGGCGTCTACGGCGACGCACAGGGAGGTGCTAGTGTCGCGGGAAGCAGGATGCTGGGAGCGACCGACTGCCAGGGCGCATGGGTAAGCGAAGACACGCCCACCCACCCGCGCAGTGAACGCGGCGCGCGGCGCCTGGACGCGGAAGTGGCATTACAGGACTGGCAGCGCGGCACGGGTGTGCCTGTAGTAATTTTGCGTGTACCGGGTATCTACGGCCCTGGCCGCTTACCCATTGAGCGCATCAAGCAAGGTTTGCCGGTGGTACGTGAGGAAGAAGCGCCCTACAGTAATCGTATTCACGCAGATGACCTGGCACGCATCTGCATCGCCGCCACACAAAGCAGTCGCCCCGATGAAACCACACAAATATACAATGTCAGTGACGGCAACCCCAGCTCCATGACCGACTACTTTAACAAAACTGCCGATCTGCTCGGCCTGCCGCGTCCACCTGCGGTGAGCATGGCCGAAGCGCGGACGTGCTTTACCGCCGGAATGCTATCTTTTATTGAAGAGTCGCGGCGAATTGATAATCGCAAGATGCGTGAGGAGTTAGACGTGGATTTACTTTACCCCACACTTGAAAGCGGACTGCCCACTTGTCGTTAAAAAATAAGTAAATCCCGCAAATATTATATGGCCATCATTTCAGCCATTGATCAACCTTGCCATCCATATGTTCTTATGTAATTATAATTAGTCAGCGTTCAGACTATGCTGTTCGTTTTTCTTGGTGCTTTTTGTTTTTTCAAGGCGTAGTCTAAAGGAGGGGGGGATGGTTGAAGGGGGCGTCCATGTAGACACTCGAGGCGCAATCATCTCAAAACCAATGGATTGATGGCTTCTAAAAATAAAATAAAATTCAATATAAGTGGAGGATGTTACCAGATGCATAAATCAGCAAAAGCCTGTTTCACCATTCTATCTCTGCCCGCGTTGTTCTTCGCAGGACACGCCATGGCAAGTGACGCTCATTCGTCTGCTACTGCAGGAACCGAAAAAGAACAAATCAGGGCCATCGTCAAAAATCTCGTGACTGACAACCAGAACTTCGTTAAAGGACGCAACGCAGCCTACTTTGCCGAACACATCAAAGGGCAAAAACCCCGCGCCACGGTTGTGACCTGTTCTGACTCGCGCGTGCATACCCATGCACTGGACGAAGA
>JANOOA010000305.1:0-4428 GCA_031421115.1 Gammaproteobacteria bacterium
GCACTACAACGTAGCGGGCGCGCATTTCCTGTACCCAGCCGTAGGTGTTGCCGGTGGTGATAACATCACCCGGTCGAATCGAACGATCCATCACCAGAATAAAACCGCTGATAAAATTACTGGCAATCCTCTGTAAGCCAAAGCCTAATCCTACGCCCAAGGCGCCGCCGAAAACGGCAAGTGCAGTTAAGTCGATACCGGCGCTATACAGCGAAAGTAGCAGGGCAAACGTCAGCAGCAGGAAGCGACTGAACTTGGCGATGCCGATACGCATACCCGCGTCCATACCGCTGGCACCCGCCAGACGTTTTTCAATAAAATTAGACAGCCATAGTGCCAATATCAACAGGCTGGCGACCGCCAATACTAATTTTGTGACGGTCAGAAGCGAAATGTGAACCTTGCCCGCATGGAATGCAATCTCATCCATCGCATGTAAAATATCCGGCAGCCATCCTAACAAATGCAATGCGACGGCCACCCATAGAGTGGTGCTGATAATACCTTCCCATGCTTTAAGCGTGCGGGTGGGGTTAAAGCTGGTGCGTAAAATAAACACAGCCAGTCGAATCGTTGCCCAGGAGAGCGCCAGTGGCATCACGCTATCCAGCAGCTCGACATCTATATGCGCCTTGCGCAAAATAACGCCCCCCACTGCCATGAACAGGAGCATGCCAAAGGGGAAAATAATCCGCGATAACCCGCGTAAAAAGAAATCACGTAGCCAGTGATCGGGAGAGGTTGCCGAGAGCGTGGTGAGTCGCTGCGTCCAATAGCGGTACAGCCATGCGCCAAACAAGCCCGCGCATGCGATAATGCCCAGTTGCACTTGCACGGCAGGTGTGCCGAGGGCATCCATCCAGTCGCGTAATAATGTGGTTAAATCATCCATATCAATGTACTTAAGTAACTTAGTGAAAAACAAACATGGCAAGAATACCCCTTAAGCCAATATAATGACACTTATGAACACTCAAGTGCTAGTTTGCGTTGAACATCTCTATCGTTACTATGGGGAAACCTGCGCGCTGAATGATGTCAGCTTTGAAGTTAATCGGGGAGAAGTATTAGGGTTTCTGGGTCCCAATGGCGCGGGAAAATCTACTACCATGCAGATTTTGAGCGGCAATCTGGCGCCCAGCGCCGGGAGGGTGTGGATTAACGGTGTGGATATCCTTAAGCAGCCCAAACAGGCCAAGGCGGCATTGGGTTACCTGCCAGACCAGCCGCCGCTCTACCGTGAGTTGACGGTTAATGAGTACCTGCAATATTGCGCGCGCCTGCATCGCATTCCACATGGCGAGCAACGCATTGCCATTGAGCGTGCCAAACAGCGTTGCGGACTCACTAAAGTCGGTAAGCGTCTGATTGGCAACCTATCCAAGGGCTACCAGCAACGCGTGGGTATTGCCCAGGCGATCGTGCATATGCCTGCGCTGGTGATTCTGGATGAGCCGACGGTGGGGCTGGATCCTATACAAATGCGCGAGATCCGCACCCTGATCCGCGAATTAAGCAGTGAGCATGGCGTGATCCTTTCTTCGCATATTCTGCCGGAGATACAGGCCACCTGTGATCGTGTGCAGATCATCAACAAAGGCCAGTTGATACTCAGTGACACCCTGGCGGGTCTGCAAGCACACATGCATTCGTCGAGCATGGTGGTGGGGTTGCATAATATGCCGCCGTTGGCCGAGCTTGCTGCGCTGCCTGGCATTGGGTCGGTGGAACCTTTGGCGGATGGCCGCGTGCGCCTGCACCATGCTTCCCATCATACGTCGCCTGATATATCAGGGCAAAACCCCGCCGAGGCGCTGGTAGCACGTGCCGTACAGCAGGGTTGGCGGCTCTATGAATTAATTCCTGAACGGGTATCGCTGGAACAGATTTTCGTTGATATTACCCGTACCGAACAGCATGAACTGGATGACGTCGTCAAGGACGAGGCTGCATGATGATTTTTTCAATTGCGGCACGCGAGCTGCGCAGCCTATTTCTCTCACCCCTGGCCTGGACTATCCTGGCAGTAGTGCAGTTTATTCTGGCGTACATCTTTCTGGCTCAAGTGGATGTTTTCCTCCAGGTGCAACCGCGCCTCGCCGCGCTGGAAGGCGCGCCCGGCATGACTGAGCTGGTGATTGTGCCGTTGTTTGGTAACGCCGCCATTTTGATGTTGCTGGTGGTTCCGTTAGTGACGATGCGCCTGATCAGCGAAGAGCGCAAAGCACAAACCATTAGCCTGTTATTTTCTTCTCCGGTATCCATGACGGAAATCATTCTGGGAAAATATCTTGGCATCATGGGTTTTCTGTTGATCATGCTGGCATTGATTACGCTGATGCCGTTAGCCTTGCTGTTGGGTGGTGCACTGGATGGCGGCATGCTGTTGTCAGGGTTGCTGGGGCTGGGCTTGTTGCTGGCCAGCTTTGCCGCAGTGGGATTGTTTATGTCAACCTTGACGGCGCAGCCTGTAGTTGCGGCAGTCAGCACTTTCGGTGTGCTCCTGCTATTATGGCTGCTCGACTGGGCGGGCAATAACAACGTCGCAAATGATCCCAATATAGCCAGCAGCGTGTTTGGTTATTTATCCATGTTACGCCATTATGAAACGCTGCTCAAAGGCATGTTTGATAGCAGTGATGTCATTTATTATGTGCTGCTGATCGTTCTGTTTCTTGGCCTGAGTGTGCATCGCCTGGATGCCGATCGGATGCAGCCCTGATCTACGCCCTTATTTATGAAAGCCACCCATAAAACACGCCGTTTTCTGCGATTGAAAAATACTCTGCTGGTAGTGCTGTTCATCAGCATTATCGGTGTGCTGGCGTGGCTAAGTACGCGCTACGACTACCAATCAGACTGGACCGCCAGTGGTCGCCACACACTTTCGGCGGCCAGCGTCGCATTGCTGAATCAGGTCAAGGGCCCGGTCACGGTGAGCGCTTTTGTGCGCGCAGTAGATGGCAATCGAAAATCCATTACAGAAATGATCGCACGCTATCAGCGCCACAAAGCGGATATTCAGTTAACATTTGTAGATCCCGTTGCGGCGCCCAATCAAGTGCGTGACGAAGGCGTCAGCGCCGAGGGTGAGCTGGTGCTGCATTATGCAGGCCGCAAGGAAATAATCAGCGACATCAGCGAACAGAGCATTACCAACGCCCTGCAGCGCCTGGTGCGCAGTGGTGAGCGCTGGGTCGTTTTTCTCGAAGGCCATGGCGAACGTAATCCGCAGGGTCGTGCCAACCATGATATGGGTGACTGGGTGCGCCAGATCGAGGCCAAGGGATTCAAGGCGCACACCCTCAATCTCGCGACCCACAGCCAAATTCCTGACAATACGGCGGTGCTCGTCATTGCTGGTCCGCAGCTTGATTTGCTGCCCGGCGAAATCACCCTGATTCAGCGTTATCTCGCGCAAGGAGGTGGCCTGCTGTGGTTGAGTGATCCCGGTTCGTTACATGGCCTGGCGCCCATTGCGCGGCTGCTGGGGGTGGAGTTTTTGCCCGGCGTGATTGTTGATCCCAGCGTGGGGGTCTATTCCATTGACAATCCTGCTTTTGCTCTTGCGGCTGATTATGGCAATCACGTCATCACGCGCGGCTTTAACGTCATTACCCTTTTTCCCATTGCAAGTGGCTTGAGAATCACCGCGCCCGAAGGCTGGCAAAGTCAGCCGTTCCTCATGACAGGCGAGCGTAGCTGGGCAGAAACCGGGCCGCTCGCGGGCGAGATCCGCTATACTGAAAATGAGGATATTGCAGGGCCATTGACCTTGGGCGCCAGTGTTAGCCGTACACTCACGCGCGATGACCAGACACGTATCCAGCAGCGGGTAGTCGTGGTGGGGGATGGTGATTTTCTCTCGAACGCGTATCTTGGCAACGGGGGCAATCTCAATCTGGGAATGAATATCATGAACTGGCTGAGCCATGACGAAACCTTGATCGCCATCCCCATCAAGACCGCCCCCGATCTTAATTTAACACTGTCTCCCGTGGCATCGGGGATTATTGCAGTGACATTCCTGTTTGGCATTCCCTTGTTATTGGCAGGTGCTGGCTTATTGATTTGGGTACGTCGCCGCAGACAATAAAACATGCCTGAGCTACCCGAAGTCGAAACCACCCGCCGTGGCATTGCTCCCCATGCGCTAGGCCAGCGCGTAACGCAGGTTATCGTGCGCAACCCCCGCTTGCGTCAGCCCGTCTCTCCCCAGTTGGCGACCGCTCTGGTGGGGCAGACCATTCATGCCATAGACCGGCGCGGCAAATATTTATTACTGCGCAGCAGCGCCGGTACGGTGATTATCCATTTGGGCATGTCCGGAAATTTACGGGCATTGCCCGCAAACATTCCTGCCGAAAAACACGACCATGTCGATATTGTATTAGCCAGCGGCCAGTGCTTACGGCTGCGTGACCCACG
>JANOOA010000306.1:0-2778 GCA_031421115.1 Gammaproteobacteria bacterium
ATTTCAGCAATCACCAAATGGGTGATTAATCTGTACAGCTTTAAATCCCCCCTAGCCCCCCTTTTGCAAAGTGGGGAATATAGATGGAAATGGAATGCATAGCTTTTACTCAAACGTGTAGTGTTTAATTCCCCACTTTGCAAAAGGGGGGCTAGGGGGGATTTAAAGCTGTACAGATTAATCACCCATTTGGTGATTTCTGAAATATATAAAAGTTTATTATTATCATTGGATTGAATGACAATGGAGCGGTCAACTGCTGTTTTTAGGGTTATTGAAAATGCTGGCGCAAATCAGCGTACCCACGCGAGGCAGCGTTAAAGTACATGGCAAAGTAGCGCCGCTGATCAAAGTCGGCGCGGGGCTGATCGGTGACCTCACCGGACGCGAGAACGTCTTCACTCAATGGCACGATTCTCGGCATTCCGAAAAAAGAACTCAGGAAAAAGTTCGATGACATCGTCGCCTTCGCCGAACTGGAAGAGTTTCTTGACACCCCGATCAAGCGTTATAGCTCGGGCATGTTGGTGCGCCTGAGGTTTGATCGGATGAAAGACTTGATCAAACGTCAGGAACGGGAATGGCCTGGAGCCACAGCCCGTTGAAAAACGCCCCGTCATGCCGTTAACCTTTCATAATGACACCCCATCGGGCAAGGCGCGGTTAGTGGTATTATTGGCATTAACGGGGCTGGCAAGCGCACAATGCTCAAGCTGCTGGCTCACACCAAATACAGAGACCTCTGAAAAACTCGATCAACCGGATGATGGCACCAAAAGTAGGCGCTTCCAGGCGAGGCGGAAATGGGCGAAAAAGCGGGGTTTACACGGAGTCTGCCGCTTCCCGGCCCCGCATTTTGAGCCCGCCCCTTCTCTATCAAGGGCAACGCCACCAGCGCCGTTTCAGCGAGTTTTTCAGAGGTCTCTACAGTGAATATGTTGATTATGCGGGATACACCAAGGAGATCAAGCATGGACTACAGAGACCGAATCACCCTAGAGCCAGGCAAGCGCGGCGGCAAACCCTGCATCCGTGGCATGCGCATGACGGTATATGATGTTCTGGATTATCTAGCCTCCGGCATGACGCCCGGTGAAATCCTGGCCGACTTTCCCTACCTCACGGCGGAAGATATCCAGGCCTGCCTGGCCTACGCAGCCGACCGCGAAAGACGCCAGATCACCGTTGCGGCATGAAGCTATTGTTCGACCAAAATCTCTCGCCGCGTCTGGTAACGAAACTGTGGGGAAGAATACATTGATGATGCCATCGTCAGGCAATTGTTTGAACACGCCGAGGAAGCGCTGGAAGCAGGTGTCGAGTTGGACGTCAAACAGTATAAGCAGCCTAAGCCACTAAGTACACTCACTACCCATGCCCTTTAAATTAACCCCTAGGAGTCCTGAAAATGAGTCTCACAATTGAACAAATCGCAGAAGAAGCGCTTTCTCTCCCGAGTGAAGCCCGGGCTTTGCTTGCTGATCGCCTTGTTGAAAGCCTTGACCCACTGGAGGACGGCTATATACGGCAGCTTTGGGTTGCTGAAGCGCGCACTCGCCGTGATGACGTCAGGAATGGCCTGGTTAAAACCATTCCGGGTCAGGAGGCGCTAAATCGCGTTCGGAAGTCAGTCGCACGATGAGATTCGAGCTCCACCCAGAGGCACTTGCCGAGTATGAAGATGCCGCTCGCTATTACGCCGGGTGTCAGAATGGCCTGGAGCTTCGGTTCATGGCGGCGGTGGAGCATGTCATCCAGCAGATTATTGAAGCGCCTGACCGTTGGCCAGTACTTGAAGAGGACATTCGCCGATGTCTTACCCGCGTCTTTCCTTATGCCGTACTTTACTCGATTGAAACCGATTGCGTACTGATCATCTCGCTGATGCACAGCCACCGCGAACCAGGATATTGGCGCAAACGTATCTCAAATCCAGAAAATTAAATGACCACTATGCGCCACCCACTATGCCCTTTAAACCAAGCGCTATACGCTAACAACTAACCCCTAATCGCTAAAATGCCCATTATCGAAGTCAACCACGTCACCAAAGAATACCGCCTTGGGCAATTGCAAAGCCTCAAGCACAGCCTGCAACGCGCCACCGCAAAACTGCGCGGTCAGCCCCTGCCCGAACGTCCCCTTTTCAAGGCGCTGGACGATGTAGACTTTAAGGTGGAAGCCGGCGAAGTGCTCGGCATCATCGGCCATAACGGCGCGGGCAAGAGCACGTTATTGAAGATGCTGGCGAAAATCAGCGTGCCCACGCGCGGCAGCGTTAAAATACACGGCAAAGTGGCGCCGCTGATCGAGGTCGGCGCGGGGCTGATCGGCGACCTCACCGGGTAAGAATGACGCCCCATCGAGCAAGGCGCGGTTAGTGGTATTATTGGCATTAACGGGGCTGGACAAATGCATAATGCTCAAGAATAGTAGAGGTATGGCATGAAGACGGTCGATCGCATTTATGAAGAAACGAAAGCCTTACCCGAAACGGTACAGAGAGAAGTGCTCGATTTTGTCGAGTACCTGGCGCATAAACTTCAAAAAGAAAACGCTGGCTGGTCTGAGCTATCCGTGGCTGCGGCGTTGCGTGGTTTAGAAGACGAAGTGTGGCCTGAGTATCGGCACGAGGATATGAAGGAGAAATGGCGGTGATACGTCCAGGGCAAGTGGCAATTTTACGGTTCCCTAACACCGACCTATCTTCAGGTAAGTCCCGGCCTGTTCTTTTGATTGCTCGAGCGCCTGGAGTCCATGATGACTGGTTGATATGTA
>JANOOA010000307.1:0-3215 GCA_031421115.1 Gammaproteobacteria bacterium
ATGATCTGGATGATGGGGTCTTTGGGCAATAAAACATGGGCTGTGAGTTGTCCGCCGCTCTGTGCGGGTTGATTGTTCGGCGTAACTGTAGTTACAAAACCGGTTTTTGTAATGCGCGGTTGTTGGATGGTGTGCAGCAGCCAGCGTTTACGAAAATTGGCTTGGGTGGAGCGCACTTGATCGAAAACAATGACAACGTCATCAATACGGTCATAGGCAAAAATACGCCAGAATTTCTCTACGCGACGCGTACGGTGCGAAAATGTGCCTTTTCCGGAGGCCTGGTTGGTATACGCGGGAGTGACATCGGCGATGGCGATGGTGATGCCGTCATGTTCAAAGATTTTCTCTATGCGTCCGGTATGATAAAAGTCGTGCTTGGATTGCCATTCCTTAAGGTCGAGTGGTGCGGATTCAACACCCCAGCCGGAGCCGATGCGGCGTTGTCCGCCATCATTGGCGATGGGGCGGTCTTCTTTTTTACCGGGTGCAGATACGGTATCTTCAGGATCGGTGACCGTGATGGTGTTGTGGGCAATGGTTTGGTATGTGTAATTCATGTGATGATCGGAGCCATATTGGGGGCCGTAGAGTCCGCTATCAATGGCCAGTTCGCCGCCCTTGTAAATGGTGAAAGCGCCTTGATCAAGATGGGAATGCGACCAGAAATTGTCGCCCGCCTTGAAGGTAATATAGGTGGCGGTGGGGCTCCAGTCACTGCGTAATACCCATTGACCAATACCGTCAAAGAAATGGTTGAGCGGCAAACGCGCCAGGGCAGAGGGGTCGTAGAGTGTGGTGGTGGAAAGCGGACCCCACGGCCAGGAGGTGGGTTCGGGTAAGGCGCGAGGAGGCCGCAAGCTATACGCGGCAGCATGCTGATATTCCATCGCCAGCGGCACTAAATCCGGGATATATTTATCGAAATATCCAGCGTCGCCCCAGCGGAAGTGCGTGCCGTCCGGGCGGGTGCGATAAATTGCAAAATCTAGAAATCCGCGTATGCCGGGTTCGGACGCAAACAGGTCTTCGCCCGTGGCTTTGCGCCACATGGCAGGCACTTGATAAACCGCCTGGCCGATGCCGATGCCAACATATTCACCGCCTTCATGCCAGCCACCATTTTTGCCCATCACCTGACGCCATACTGGCAGCACGCGATTTTTCCATAAATCGTAAGTGAAGCGCATCGCCATATCACCCCGTGGATTATCGCCATACAGTGCCAGCGTCGCTGCGATGAGTGCTTGAAACGGGCTGTTGTAGAGATAGACGTTATAAGGCGACAGGCGATCTTCGCGGATAAGCTTGATAAGGTATTCGCAGCCTTCTGCCAGCTTGTCGCCAAGTTCGGTGCGTTGGGTGTCGCTCCATTGGTCATGCAACCAATCATAGCCCATAGCGATGGGCTTGGCCTGTTCATGGCCGCGCCAGGTATATTTCAGTGCCATTAAGCGCCGGTGCAGCACGGTGAGATCCTGGCTGCCAGGTTCGATGCGCGCCATTACAATAGCGGCTTCAAGATCGCCGTGGCCATTTTTGGCGCGATTTCTTTGCTGGCGTAAAAAATCCGGATTTTCCCTGGTGAGTCGATTAATATCCGCAGGGTCAGGTGCAGGTAATCGCGGATGCGCATAGCGGAAACCGGGCAGGCTGACAGGAGGGAGTTCCGCTGCAAGTGGTAGGCGGGGGCGATCACCTTTCTTAAGGCGCTCTTCGGCAAAGGGGGAAGGCTGCCACCACCAGGCGGCGCCAATGGTAAGAAGGGTAATGGCAAATAATGCAGTAATGACGGCAAGTACGCCTTGTCTATGCAGGGCGGGCTTTCGTGTACGTGATGGTGAGATGGTGGCTTTGGTTGTATCTACGTTAGCATTTGCGGCGTCTTTAGGCGTGCCCATATTTTCTTGGCTTTGCGGTCGCCAATGCCAAGGGAGCAGCCATCCACCCAATGCCAGCAGTGCATCGGTAATGTCGGCGTGCCGGCCAGGAAGGCCTTGTTGCGCCCATTCCAGTGCAAAGGCCAGTGCGAAGATGAACAGGCTGCCGAACAACATTATCTGGGTTCGAAGATAAGATCGCGTCATAATACTGGCGATACATCCCAATGCCAGGAAGGGTTTAATGCTCGCCAGAATATCAAGTATTCCGGTGAATGAATTCATCTGCCCGCGGAAGGGGATCCAGTTCATGGGGTGGAGCGATTGTTGTGCGCTGCTGCCCATGCCGATGCCAGATGCAAGCTCCAGGCTGAAAAAACTCACGAGCAATGAGGCCGCAGCCGCATAAGCAAGCGTGATGCGATTGCGCCGGTGTAACAGCAACAGTAAGGTAATTCCCACCGTGGGCCCGATTAGCATTTCAAGGGTGAAAGGTGTGGCGATAAAGAATACTTTGAGCGTTGCAACGGTGACTACAAAGGTTACGAACGCAATCAGGCAGGCGCGGTGTGACCGCGCAATGAGTATTGTCAGCAGTCCAAAGGCCGTAATATCCAGCGCATAGGTCGCTGATTTTATGCCCGATTCCATGAAAGGGAAATCGTTGGCATGTTTTACGCTCTCCCAGAGCAAAGGCAGGGCATGGCGCATATGGCCAAAATCAATCGACAGAAATAAAGAGCCGACCTGAAACGATGCCCAGAGCACCAGTACAGCCAGTCCCACATCTACCAAATGTCCCGGTAGAAACCAGGTATGACGTAGTGCAAACAGCCGGCTGCCGGGGCGTGTGATTTTGGTGATCAACCAGGCCGCCACAGCGCCCAGCAGGCTGCCTGCGCCATTGACCCAGACATCCAGTTTTGAGGCAATCCGGCTGGGAAGATAAGTTTGCAAGTATTCCATGCCGATACTAAGCGCAATGCCGCCGAGGGTCGCTAGGAAAATGGCCGGCAATAAGGGCAGACGGCGGCGCAGTAACCAGGTAAGTAGCGCGCCCACCGGTATGTAAACCACCACGTTTACCAGAATGTCTGAACGGGATATGTAACGGGGCCAGGGGGCGCTCAATAATGACCAAAGGCTTTGTTCGGGCGTGCGCCAGCCGGTAAGAGGGTACAGGCTGCCATACATAATCAGCAGCACATAGACCGATAGCGCCAGAAAAGGCATAACGTGCGACGTAGCCGCACGGGATGATTGAGGTGAGGTTACGTGTGCTGTGACCATAATAAAACTTTGTGGTGGCAGGGAAAGTATAATTTCTTGAGTATA
>JANOOA010000308.1:0-2960 GCA_031421115.1 Gammaproteobacteria bacterium
GCTCAGGCGCACATCAGCGGTATGATCAAAAGCAAAGAAGGCCATCCCGAAATCACCCTGCGTGGCATCCCCGATCAACTCGAAATCAGCCGTAGCCATTTGTCTGCGGTAAAGAAATTGATTACGCCGCATGCGGCGTGAATTCTAAAGTGGCATCTAATAACTAACACCAAATAATACAACACCGCCAGCGCGGCTTCAGCGAATTTATAGAGGTGGCCTAACGCCCCTGTAAAGACGAATTTCGCAGGTGGCTCACGCACAATCAAACCGTGTCATTGTCCCGGTGGTAACCTTCCTCGCCTATATGAATGGTACCTCTGTGGTGCTTGGCAACATACAGCGCATGATCAGCGATGCGGATCAGATCGTCCAGGTTCTCACCATGCGCGGGGAAGGTGGCGACACCGATGCTCACGCCAAGTTTCAGATTAAGCTGGCGTCCTACCTCTTCCAGAGCACTGCAGATGCGTTCAGCCATCAGCTGCGGCATTTCTATCACCCCGGCGCTTATCAGCACGACGAACTCATCGCCACCCCAGCGGTACACAGAATCCGATTCACGAACGGCCTCGACGATTACCCGTGACACGGTTTGCAAAACGCTATCGCCGACATCATGACCCTGCGTGTCATTAATTTCCTTAAAATGATCCAGGTCACACAACAGCAGCGCCAGCCCATCCCCTGTGCGCTGGCATCTGGCAATCTCCTCTTGAACACGCAGTTGAAGCACACGCCGATTATATAAACCCGTGAGCGGATCTCGATACGCTTGCTCTTGCAGCGTCAACTCCGCTGCCTTGCGCATTTCTATTTCCTGCAACAACAAGGCGTTGGCAATTTTGAGCTTTTGTTCGCTATCCGCAAACACATTTTTGGAAACCATGGTACTTTCGAGTTGCACTGCCATGTCGTTAAAGTGCGACGCAACCTGCCCCAATTCATCGGCGTTGCGGTACTGTATCCGGTAGCCGAGATTGCCATGGCGAATGAAGTCAGCGCCTTTAACCAGCTCTTTCGCGGGCCTGGCGATGAGCCGCATCAGCATCAGCGCGCACAAACAGCCTATAGTGATAAACAGCAGTGTCACCACCACCATCCACCACAGAACACGGGATAAGGCGGCCTGAACCGTGCCCAGCGTCTGGGCGTGTTCCTGCATGGTTTCCGCCTGAATCTCATCGTCCAGAATATTGTCCAGCCCATTACGCTGCTGTATATATTGCGCGGCATTGACAGCCATTGACTTGCTTAGCGCCAGAGCGGCCTCCGTCTGCCACAGGATACTTTGCGTCAGCTTGATCATCATTTGCGCTTGCGGCGCTTTTTCGACGGGAATAACGGCCTGCGCCAACTGCATCGACACGCCTTTTACCGCCTCGATCGAATCAACACCCAATACCTCACGCCCCATTTTTATTGGCAAGTCGGTGAGGAATTTGCGCTGGATAAAATCAAATGAGGGTGAAATGACTACCCTGCGGGTATGCTGCTCGGGAAAGAACATGGCCTCCAGGCGTCTATAGTCTGTGGCTCGAATCACGGCGAGTACTTTACTTTGTTTTTTCTGCTCGATCAGCAGCCACCCCAATGCTCTAAATTGCTTATGGAGCACGGCGATATTATCCGCCAGTACCTTATGGCGCGGGGTATCGGCTAACATCCTGTACTGTTGATAATAATAGGCAAAGTCCCCGGCATCCTTCTCAAAGCGCCGCAAGTACTGCGGGTCAGCCTCGCCGAGGTTGCTCAATACCGCCAACGCCATGCCGATGGTGTTTATTTCCATCTCATAAACGGCAGCTTTGCGCGGATTGCTCAAATCCACCAACGCTTCCTGGGTTTTCTGGAGGCGTATCAGCTCGTAATACACCACTCCCATACTGGCAAACCCCGTCAACACCATCACGAGGAAACTGAGCTGGATTTTTCGGTTAATAGTCATGGTATACATTCACGCGGGGTATTCACTGCAAGGGGATGGAGATGCGCCCCTTGCAGGTGATTCAGGCCATACCACGTACCCACACACACTCGAGTACTTCCGGGCATAGTCCACAGCACGGCAGTACGTTGCGCGGCACCTGTTTTACGCCCCAATAACATGACGAGAAGCCTCTTAGACTTAAGCAAGGTGGCTCCTGCATTTATTATACCACCAGCGTGCATGCCTGTGTCAAAAAGCCAACAGACAACCTCAAAGACGCCACGAAAAATATTCGGTGTGTACCAGCAATCCCCGCCAATTCTCAACGCTTCGAAAAATAAATGATTTATCGTCCTGAAAAAATATATTTTCGTAAACTATTGTGTTAAAAAGTGCTAAATGCACTACTCGGAGAGAGAGACATTATTTTTCGGCAAGACATTTCGGCCTCCGGGCTTTACAACATTGTTCAGCGCGAGTTTTTGAAAATTCGAGACACTCGGCAGGCTCGAAGGTCGTCCGTTTCGCTCAAAGATGCTTTGCTGTCGGCGCTCGCGCTGTTTTCATTGTGTGGCCGTCGTTACTGGCGTTTGAAATCGACGTACAACATGATGAAGTCATCACCGGAAATTTACGTCGGCTTTTCCACATCGACCGCGTGCCGAGCGACACGGCAATGCGGGAAATTATCGACGAAATTCCTCCTGAGGCGCTGCACGAAGCCTTCACGCGGGTCTTCGTGGCCTTACAGCGCAGCAAGGATTTAGAACCCTATGTGTTCATGGACGGCTATTACCTGGTGGCACTCGATGGTACCGGTGTTTTCTCATCTCAGGCACCCAAGCCGTGGCCTTTTCTGTCCTTGACGATAAAGACACTGGTTACCGCTGGCTTCAGGGTGAGCGGGTCAAACTCCAGTATCTGACGCTCTCCCGGCAAGACCGGGGTGTGGTGATCCGGTATCTGATGAAGGTCAGCGGCTATTCCCGGCAACAGATGGCCCCCGGCTGATCCAGCGGTACCGCAAGAC
>JANOOA010000309.1:0-2844 GCA_031421115.1 Gammaproteobacteria bacterium
GGGAGCGGCCATAATGCCCCATATACCATTGCGGATCGATATCAAAACTCAGCAATTTGCATTCGATAGCGCCGTTATACAAAGTATGCATGCGCCGCGCACGTACGCCTATGCACTTGCCAAGATCAGAATTACCGGTAATCACTACGGCCTTCCAACCCACAAAATGTTCCTTGAGCTTATCACCCAAGGCTTTGTATAAATGTTGCAGCTCCGTCACTTCACCCAGCCGTTCGCCGTAGGGCGGATTAACCGCCACCAAACCGGGCGCGGTAGAGCGCAGCGCTTCCACATGAGCGAGTTCGCGGCGTTCGATATGGATGTGGCCATGCAAACCTGCGGCCTCGACATTTGCCAACGCCAGCCGCACCGCACCCGGATCAGCGTCATAGCCGACGATAGGCGGCAGATGCGCCATTCCCGCCTCTTTACGCTGCACAGCCTCAGCCATTAATTTTGCCCATGCGGCGGCATCATGCTGTCGCCAATTCAGGAAACCATAATAGCTACGCAGCAAACCGGGAGCGATATCCGCCGCGATCAACGCCGCTTCGATGGGCAAGGTGCCGGAACCACACATGGGATCCAGCAATGTGCCACCGGCACGCGCAATATCCGGCCAATCCGCGCGCAATAATATTGCTGCCGCAAGATTTTCCTTGAGCGGCGCTTCTACACCCAGTGCACGGTAACCGCGACGATGCAGGCTCTCACCCGCCAGATCGATGCTGATCGTTGCCACATCACGTAACAGGTAAAGATTAATGCGTACATCCGGGCACTCACGCGCCACTGAAGGTCGCTCACCCGTAGCATCACGAAACTGATCAACGATGGCATCCTTAACTTTCAGCGCACCAAAATGCGTGTGAGTGATCTGAGAGTTCGACGCGCTAAAATCCACTGCCAGTGTGCCATCAACACCCAGATGCTCATCCCAGTGAATGGTACGCACACCATCATAGAGATCTTCGGGGGTGGGCGCAGCAAACGTCGCCAGCGGCAACAATACGCGGTTAGCGATGCGTGACCACAGGCACACGCGGTACGCCAATATCAGCGACCCTTCAAATGAAACGCCAGCACGCGTTTCTGCGACAGCGGATGCACCTAATGCACGCAACTCATCAGCGAGCAGTGGCTCCATGCCCTTTGGGGCGGTGGCGAAAAAAGCTTGTGTCGTTGTCATAGGGGTTATCAAGATATTTGGCCGCTAACTTACTTGCGGCACACGCTGGGGGATGTTGTGATGCTCTACGCGCCGTAAATTTAACGTAGCAGAGTCATCTCTGACGGCAACAAGGACACTATCGGATTACTTTAACTTTAACACCTACTTTCAATTCGGCCCAGGCCTTGTCTGCCGTGAGGGCGGGCAAATGCACATGCCTGGCCAATGCCAGGCAACAACGGTCTCCCAGAGACAAGCCATAGTTGCGCGTCGCGGGGCAAAGCAGCCCTGAATCCACGGCTAATTCATTATCAAAACCCCGAACATTCAAACCCAGCGGCTCTAATGCGGCACGGATTGCGTCTTCTGGCATACCGATATTTGCTAACTTGCCAACAACTTCGGCGTAACTTACGGCACTAATAACTGTGCCGGGATTACCTAATGCGGCGGCAACGATTTTATCGCCGGCCTCCTGGTTCAACAACGCCAGCACGGCGGAAGCGTCAAGAACATATGCGGCGCTCACTTACTCGCGCTCAACGTCACGCGCGCGCTCTGCAATGAGATCATCAACCAATGATTGATCTGGCTTGGTGTAATGTCGCACCATTTGTTGCGCACGCTTGATTGAATGGCACAAGCCAGCGATGCGAATCTCACCGTCTTCAAGGCGCAACACCACCTCATCACCCACGTCCAAACCCAACGCCTTGCGCAAATCGACCGGGATCACCACCCGACCCCCTTGGCTAACCTTGACTTTATGTGTTGACACTTTATGCTGATCTGACATGAGTTATATTATATGTCATTTTTTATAAAAATGACATATAATAATATCCTTATAAAGCATATAGCTAGACCTATTCTACCGTCACCGACTTGGCGAGATTACGCGGCTTGTCTACGTCGGTGCCTTTTTGCAAGGCGGCATGATAGGCGAGCAGTTGCACGGGGATGGCATGGACAATCGGCGATAGCACGCCGACGTGGCGTGGCGTGCGGATGACGTGTACGCCTTCGCTTTCGGAAAAATGGCTGTCCAGATCGGCGAATACAAACAACTCGCCGCCGCGCGCGCGGACTTCCTGCATGTTGGATTTTACTTTTTCCAGCAGCGTGTCGTTAGGCGCAATGACGACCACGGGCATGTCGCTGTCTACCAGCGCCAGGGGGCCATGCTTCAACTCACCGGCAGGATAAGCTTCGGCGTGGATGTAGGAAATTTCCTTGAGCTTTAATGCGCCTTCAAGTGCAATGGGGTAATGAATGCCGCGCCCAAGAAACAGCGCATGATGCTTGGATGCAAAGGCTCTGGCCCATTCAGCACAAGCGGGGTCTAGATTTAGCGCATGCTGCACGCTGCCAGGCAAATGACGCAATGAATCGCGGTATTCAGCATCTTTTTCGGGTGTCAGGAAACCGCGCAATTTAGCTAATGTAACCGCCAGGCAAAACAGTGCAGCAAGCTGCGTGGTGAATGCCTTGGTAGACGCTACACCAATCTCTGCGCCGGCACGGGTATAAAACACCAGGCTCGAGGCGCGTGGAATGGCGCTTTCCATTACATTGCAAATCGACAAGGTGTAGGGCTGACCCAATGCCTTGGCGTGTTTCAACGCTTCCATGGTATCCAGCGTTTCACCGGACTGCGACAAGGTGATAATCAA
>JANOOA010000310.1:0-3464 GCA_031421115.1 Gammaproteobacteria bacterium
GCAAACTGCCGCCACCCTGTTGCCCCGCTTTGCGCACATGGGCGCCGATGCCGCATCAGGCACGCTTATTTTTCTTGAAGATACCGCCGCGCTGGCACAGCAGGCACAACAAATGAAGCTGGCATCACTGGGTCGTCTCACCGCCAGCATCGCGCATGAAATTCGCAATCCGTTAGGTGCCATCAGCCATGCCGCACAATTATTAGCGGAGTCGCCTGGATGTGATGCTGGTCGGGAGGCGGGTGATGCGCGATTTATTCAAATAATCGGTGACCAGGCGCGTCGCGTGAATACCATTATTGAAAATATATTGCAGTTAAGCCGTCGTGAACGCTCGCATCCACAGGAATTTATGTTGATAGACTGGCTTGAAGCGTTTGTAGATGAGTTCAGTCGCACCCAGAATATTGATTCTGCACTCTTCGTTATGGAAGTCAACCCGCGCGATCTTCAGGTGCGTATCGACCCCAGTCAGTTGCATCAAATCCTGTGGAATCTGTGTGATAACGTGTTACGTCATGGCACGATGAACCATGCTTCCGCCGTGCAGGCCGCTTCCGGCATCCTGCCTCTGGCGGCACTTGTGCATCCCTGCACGGCGGACGCACAAGTGCCGGTCGCTCCCGGCATCCTGCCTCTGGCGACACTTGTGCATCCATGCACGGCGCGAGAGCCAAGGATGGCGGGGGCGGCCGGCGCACCTGCCATTCACTTACGCAGCGGCATCATGGCAGATACACCGCATCCTTTTCTGGATGTCATCGATCGTGGCCCGGCTATTGCCCAAGAGGTTGCGGAACATATTTTTGAACCATTTTTTACCACCGCGCCGCAAGGCACCGGCTTGGGTTTATACATCTGCCGCGAGTTGTGTGAGTGCAATCAGGCGCGCCTGAATTATCTGGTAACGCGCCCGATTGCAGACGCGCAAGGAAGAGGAATCGCCGGTAATTGTTTTCGCATCACCTTTGCTGATCCGCGCCGTAAACAGGTGGCATGATGGCCCAATATCTTGCATTAATCGTAGACGACGAACCCGACATCCGCGAATTGCTGGATATTACGCTGGGGCGCATGAATATAGAAACCCGCGTTGCTGAAAATCTTGCGCAGGCGCGTGCTCTTCTTGAGACAGAGCGCGCGGCAGGACGTACCTTTCATCTGTGCATTACCGACATGCGCCTGCCGGATGGCAGCGGCGTTGCGTTGGTGGAACACATCCAGCGCCATTATCCGAATTTACCGGTGGCCGTCATCACCGCCCATGGCAACATGGAGCTGGCGATCAGCACGCTCAAGGCAGGCGCGTTTGATTTTGTTTCCAAGCCGTTAGACTTGCATGTATTGCGTAATCTGGTGACCACAGCGCTAAAGTTATCCGTGCCTGCGCAAGATCCTGCCCAAGTCTACAGTGGCAAAGAGCGCCATTCACGCCACGTCTTGCTGGGCGACTCAGCGCCGATGCAGGCGATACGCGCCACCATTGCCAAGCTGGCGCGCAGCCAGGCGCCCGTGTATATCAGCGGCGAATCCGGCACTGGAAAAGAGCTTATCGCCCGCTTGATTCATGACAAAGGCCCACGCGCTGATGCGGCTTTTGTGCCGGTCAACTGCGGCGCGATCCCCGAACACTTGATGGAAAGCGAATTTTTCGGCCATAAAAAAGGTAGCTTCACTAGTGCCAACAGCGACAAAGATGGCCTGTTTCAAGCCGCCCACGGCGGCACGCTGTTTCTCGATGAAGTCGCCGACCTGCCGTTACACATGCAGGTAAAATTATTGCGTGTCATACAGGAAAAAGCCGTGCGGCCGGTGGGCGCGCAAAAAGAAATGCCGGTGGATGTGCGCATCCTCAGCGCCACCCACAAAAATCTCGCCGCCTTGGTGAAATGCGGCGCGTTTCGTGAAGATTTATTTTACCGCATCAACGTCATTGAATTGCACGCCCCCAGCTTGCGTGAACGCGCACAGGATATTCCACAACTGGCAGAGCATGCTTTGCAGCGGCTGTGTAAACAAGCGCAGCAGGCCGGCACACCGCCGCCAACACTGTCTGCCGCTGCCATTGACACGCTGGCGCGTTACCCCTTCCCCGGCAATGTACGCGAACTGGAAAACATTCTGGAGCGCGCCATCACCTTGTGTGAAGGCAACATCATTCAGTCCACTGACCTGCACCTGCCACAGCAGCAGCCTTTCATCGAAGCCCTCATTGACGCAGACGCCGCAACCGCTGCCACAGATAAGGGCATGGATAATAGCAGCGCGCCATTATCTCTCGACCCCTACCTGGGCAACATCGAAAAAGACACCATCATGAAAGCCCTCGAGCAAACCCACTACAATAAAACCGCCGCCGCCAAACTACTCGGCATCACCTTCCGCGCGTTGCGTTACCGGCTGAAGAAGCTGGGGGTGGAGTAATTTTGGCTGCGAGAACAGGTCACCCTCTTGATGTTTTGTAGAAAGTAGCATTATCCTACCCAAAAGCGTGACCGCTGCCGTTGGCCCTGTGGAATATTTTGATGTGGAAGTCCGCAACGGCCAGATCCTCATGAAGGGGCTCTTCTCATTTTCCATTTTTTCTTGAATATCCATGGTTCGCTATCCGCGTTAGGGCATGATCAATCTAGAAACGGCAGCCAGCATTTTCTCAATCTTGAAAGGCTTAACTATCCAGGCCTTGGCGCCTACGGCTTGGCCTGTGGCATTTTCGTCCTCTTTCGATTCGATGCTGAGCATGATCACGGGCGTGAATTTATAGCTGGGCAATTTTCTTACTTCATTAACAAAAGTAATGCCGTCCATGATGGGCATATGCACATCGCTGATAATGAGATGGATCTTCACGCCATTGAGCTTAGCCAAAGCGTCCTTGCCATCGCAGGCTTCAAGCACATCGTAGCCGGCGTCCGTTAAAGCAATGCTGACTATTTGCCGTAGTGCGGCGGAATCGTCGACAATCATAATTGTTTTGGTCATAGGGGTACCTCTAATAATTCGTCATTCCCGCGAAAGCGGGAATCCAGCCTTTTGAAACAGATTATAAATCAATAACTTCTGGATTCCCGCCTTCGCGGGAATGACGGTTGTTGAATTTTCAGAGGTGCCCATAGGACTATCCTTATAAAAAAGTAATTCCTTGCCCGGAAGCGGTTTTCATGTGCGTACCGCCGTGGTGCAATCAAAGTTATTCGCTGATTGAATTAAAAATGGAATTACCCCACTCACCGGAAAGCCAAAATCGCATTGGGTATTTGCTCCAAGGGCAACGACCGAACCACAGCGCCCAGCTTCACCGCTTCCTTCGGCATACCATAAACGACACACGTCGCTTCATCCTGTGCAAGGGTGTCCGCGCCCGCGTCGCGCATCTCCTTCAAGCCACGCGCGCCGTCATCACCCATGCCGGTCATGATGATGCCAAGTGCATTTTTTCCGGCAAATTTGGCCACCGAGCGGAA
>JANOOA010000311.1:0-3078 GCA_031421115.1 Gammaproteobacteria bacterium
ACTGGCGTACAGGTTGCGCAAACGTAATTGGCGGGATCCGGAGTATAAACATCCGGAAGCCCATCGCCGTCAGTGTCAATACCGTACGAAATCCTGAAAAACTCAATGCCTTCCACCAATGGCGTTTCGGTAAATCCTGAACCCGTGAATTCCAGGCGTTTGAGCGTCGGCACATTTTGTCCGGCGCCATTGTTGTCGCTGACGAAATAAATGTTCGTCAGGTACTGGCGTTTCCCGGCCAGCGCCGTACCGCATGTCCGGATTCGGAGCGAGTAGGTCGCTGTACCTTCGAGACCGAGCACATAAGGCGTGGCAGGCGCTTCAGTATCGCAAAGCGAAACCTGCAGATACGGCCTGCCGTTCACTGCGCCTGGACAGCCGGCAACGCCGGCCGTACACGCGCGCACCCGCCGCACCACCGCAATATCCGTGCCGGTCTTGATCGCCGGCACACAGCTCGGCGCCCCGGTGCCTCCGGGATAGCCTTGCAGATGCAGCGGAATGGCGGCTTGCAAGTCAGCTATTGCAGTGGCGCAAGCACTCGGCACCGCACCAGGCGCTGCGACCGTAGCGACGTTGAGTTCTCCGAAAAACCCGGCCATGCGCAAGTCATCAGACAGCAATTCAACCGCATATCGTCCATTTTCGATTTGACGGCTAGTGCGTTCAATCTCATTGCGTGAAGCGCTGGTGTTGACGAATATGCTGGTGACCGCCGCGAGTATGATCAAACCCAGAGCAACTGAAATCATCAGTTCCACCAGCGACAAGCCAGCCATGCTACGCATGGAATGCGATGGCGCGCGTAATTTCTTCGCAGAAGAAAAGTCGTTATTCATGGCGTCACGCACAGGCCCGTTGTGGGATCGTTCTGCAGGCAACCGATAACTATGGTGGCCACCATGGCCCGACGCGTAGCCTCGTTGCCATACAATCCGGCGCCGCAGGTAGTGGATGTGGGCGTAGCCGTCGGGGTGAGGCCCTGCCATACCACGGCAACCCCGATCTGCCGCGGCATGGTGGTCACGGGATTCGTAATACAACCCCGCGCACCGATCATCGCGCCTACTTTTTGCGTCCCGGAGGTTTCAGCAGCGCCCAGCAGCATATTGCCCCATTCGCACGTATCCAAGGCGGCGCCGGTCATGCCAGCACAGCTCTGCACCGTATTACCCTCTCCCAATGGTGAGGCAGTGACATAAACGGCGGCGTTTTTTCTGTTGGCGTTGATTCGCGAAACTATATCCTGCACAACGAGTATGGCCTGTGATCTCTGATAGGCCTCGATTTCCGCAACCTGCATGCGCGCCTGCAAGCCCGCCAAACCCAAAAGTCCCATGGTCAGAATGATGATCGTCACCAACACCTCCAGCATGGTGAAGCCCAGGACATGACGTGGTGGAGGAACATGTTTTCTTGCGCTCATGGGCATGTTCCCTTGTTCACTACCGGACGCCCGCTGAGGTCGATGCTGATGCAGCGTGAATTGGCCTGGTTTGCATTGGTTCCGGTGAGGCTGAAGGTAGTGGCAGCCGTGCTCAGACGGCCCATCCCGTTATAACTGACACTGGCAGGCCCCGTAATCGTTATGCTACCGAGCGCGTCCTGTGTTCGAAGGACAGTCCCGATAACAGGTTCGGTGACCGTCCATCCGCTGCTCCAGTTTCCGCCCGTAGGGGTAACAGTCACTGTGGTGTTGCGCGTAATAGCCTCACTGCGCGCATAAACCAGGCTGGAAAAAACGTCAAAGCTGGCGTTTTTGATGCGATTCGACAGAATCAACCAGCTCAAGTTTGGCGCAGCGACTGCCGCCAGTATGGCGGCTATGGCAATAACCACGAGGACTTCGACCAGCGTGAAGCCCAGCATCACGCGCCGACCGACCAAGTAACCTGTATGCAGATTTACCATCCGGGCTGACTATTTCGCGTCTTGGCGCCACTGTTGTCCAGCGTCAACACCCCATCCGCATCCTGCCCGGCCCCCGTCACTGGTGTCGCTACGATGGTGAAAGCCGGAGGCGTAGCAGGAGCTGCCGGGGTGATGGTAACAGCGTAGTACTTTGAAACATCGGCAGGAGTGCTCACATTCAACGTCGTCAGCGCCGCGCTCCCCACAGCATAATTGCGCGCATCAAGGAGGTATTGGTTCTGGCGGTTGACTATTTCCATCATGAACGCTTGGGCAGTGGCGCGATATCCCTTGCGCAAGTGACTTTGGTAAGAAGGAATCGCAATCGCAGCCAAGATGCCTACTATGGCCATCACGATCATGGCTTCGATCAGGGTGAAACCGTGATTCCTGTTCATTGGCGACTCCTTATTCGACAAAAAGGTAGCGTGGGTCGGGTCGGCGGGCCAGTGGCAACCGACAAATGGCGGGCAAGTAGCGACAAACGGCACTATCAGTGCCGTCGAAGTATATCCCGGCTAGCCACGGCAGCCACCGCTACAGCGTTACCAGTCGTATTGCGCCGACGCAAGTAATACGCAGAACTGAGCCGGGTGGTCGCTTATGACGACTGGTGTGCAAGCCCCTTGGGCAGCGGAAACGTCACCCGCTCGGCAATACCTTCGAGCGAATCTACAGTTGTTGCACCCATGCTGCGCAGGCGATCAACCACCGCCTGCACCAGCACCTCCGGCGCCGAAGCGCCGGCGGTAATGCCGACGCAGGTCTTGCCCGACACCCATTCCGGCTGCAGTTCGCCTGCGTTATCGACCATGTAGGCCGGCACGCCCTGCTGTTCGGCAACTTCGCGCAGGCGGTTGGAATTCGAACTGTTCGGCGAGCCGACGACGATCACCACATCGCAGCGCTGCGCCAGCGCCTTGATCGCATCCTGGCGGTTCTGCGTGGCGTAGCAGATATCATCTTTTTTCGGCCCGACGATTTTCGGAAAACGCCGCCGGATCGCGGCAATCGTCCGTGCCGCATCATCCATCGACAGCGTGGTTTGCGTGACGTAGGCGAGATTGCCTTCGTCCTGGACCTGCAGCCCGGCCACATCATCAGGGCCTTCGACCAGATGCATGCCGCCGGCGCTCTGCCCCATCGTGCCTTCGACTTCCGGATGGC
>JANOOA010000312.1:0-2983 GCA_031421115.1 Gammaproteobacteria bacterium
CTTGCCGACCTCGCCCTTGCCAGCATTGAAGTGCGGTCTAGCAAGTTTGAAGCGTTGAAGTACATGGAGGTGAGGCGACGGCAAAAAGACGCAGGAACCAAGGTGGCGAGAGACGCACCCAGTTTTACCGTCAAAGTTGAAGATTTGGTCATCGTCTATCGCTGGCTTGAAAGAAAGCACATTCCGCAGGCGTATTTTCAAGTGTTTTTTGATTCAGTTTTTGCAATCAATGTCTTGGATATTTTTCAATTGATTGGCGACTGGAAAAAGGGCTCGTCGATCAAATTCGAGAGTCCCGCAAAGAGTCAGGAAAAAGCGACCATCATGATTCCCATCACCCTGGGAACCCAAGTCGGCACGCTGACTGCACTTCCCGATTTCACCGTCGAGCATAAAGTGACCGCACTTGGGCGACATGACGCCTATGTCAAACCGGTAAACGGCAAGTTGATGCTGGATCCGGAAAAAGTAATGGCCGTACTTTTCAAGTAGGAAGCAAACCAGCGCGACCGACCATCCCGTCCAGGGCTTCCATCATGTCAGCGGAGATTTGACCTTCCTGCCTGATTGCGGCATCCATTGAATCGAGCATGTCAGCGAGTTTTTGAATCGTCAATTCACTCGCATGATTCAACATTGGCACCTGAATCGATAGCAAATCTCTGGGCTCATACTTCATCAGCCCGCCGCCGTAAACACGCCGTTGATGCTCGGCCATCGATTGCAGCAGCCTACTGTTCAAACAGGCCACCAATGCCTTGCAAAAAACCGGGTCGTCTCGTTCCGGGTAGAGGCAATGAAAGGTCGTCAAATTGGAAACCCCGACTTCGTTATAAACAAATCGCAGCGAGACTCGTCCAAAAACGGCAGCCCATATTGGTGAAGGTGCGCGCTTCTCCATGGTGTACCAGGGTTTGCGGCTCGCGAGCAAAAACCGCTCATGAAGTTTTTGTTCATGTCCGCTTTGTATGTAGCGTTGCTCAAACTTGTCTGGCGCTGCGTTAAAGCTGAGAAGCCATGCTTTGTTACCGTCGGTGCGCAGGGTTTCAAAATCCGACGCTGTGAATTTGAGACCGACCACATGTTCTGCGCGACCAATGCATGGCTTCAAATTAATCGACCGGAGCGAAAGCTGTTTGATTTCCGAATCGGGCAAATGAAAAAAATCATTCGCACCAGTTGCAATGCCACGGCGACTCGTGGCGAGTGAACTCAACGGAGTAAACCCGACGCGCTGTACAGACATGCCGTCTTTGAGAACCTTGTCCCATTTTTCAAGTTCGACCATATCGGCATTAGAAAACTTACGGTGGGTAATTCCCGTAAGGTCAGACAAATCGGCATTAACAATGAGGTTACTCAGTCGCGTGATTGGAACAGTTTTATCTACAAAATATGAATCGAAACTTTCGCGCGCGGCTTCATTGACACAAGGTTTTTCAATCAACAGAATAGCTGCGGTTGTCAGTGCATCTTCAAACTGCTCGGAGAGATTACAAAAATAAACCAATTTGTTCAGTACACCCTGACTGAGTAATTGGGTTTTTAGTGCCATTCCGAAATTTGCATTCGTCCATTCTCCCGGAATGATGATGGCGGCCCGTCCGCCTGCCTTTAGCCTCCGGCAGATTTCGATGACAAAAAGAACATAGACGTTGGAAAGCTTACTCAAAATGACGCCATTTTTTCTGCCTATATCGGAAAAAATGTCAAACGAATAATGAATATCGTGGTGTCTCAGGTAGGGAGGATTAGCAACTATCGCGTCGAATTTAGCGTTGTCTGCCCAGGTTAAAAAATCGTGTTGGATGAGGTTGACGGCGCTATTCGCCAACGCCGCATTTGCGGCGGCGAGCGCCAGTGGATCGACATCCACACCGGTCACTTCAGTGACGATTTGATTTTGAATGGCTAGTCGGGGAAATACGCCCGGCCCTACTGATGGATCGAGTAGCGTCTCAGGGGATATCTGATAAACCCAATCGATCATGAGCTGTGCAATCGGCTCGGGTGTGAAAAATTGCGCAAAGCGCTTTCTGTGGCTGAGCGGCACCAACTCGCAATAGGACTGCTCAGGTCGAGCCGCATTGAATCCCGTCGGCAAAGCAGGTGTTTTGACCGTCGTGAGCGAAGCCCGCTCGTCAAACAGCGAACCGGAATCTAGGTCTAGTCTTTGCGCTTTTTTTCCAGGTCTGCCCACTGCGTATCTCCGCCATGTTTAGTCATCATTTTATAGCCTCAGAAAGTTGCCGAGTGCCGGTGTCGCTCTAAATAGGCTGCGGTGTGGCTCTATTGACCCACGCCATCGCTGAAACTTCGACAACGCCAGCTCGGATCGCGCTTCAGGCCCATGCATTTTGCATAGTGTGACGCTGGCACCAATTGCTCCAGTGTGCAATGAGCCAAAGAACAAGGCACGCTATCGACAACAGGCAAAACTCGACCTCCAAGGAATGGCTCAGGCTGCAATGCGTACAGATACGCAGCACTGCTTCAATGCCGTGTGAGGGCCCCACTTCTAGAGGCCAGCAGCGCCACATTCCCCCCCGCCGCAGTCGTGTTGACCGTAACCGTCTGCTCGGCACAAAAGCGATACAGATAATGCGGCCCGCCCGCCTTCGGCCCGGTGCCGCTCAGCCCCTCGCCGCCAAAGGGCTGCACGCCGACGACTGCGCCGGTCATGCTGCGGTTGACGTACACGTTGCCGATGTGCGCGCTGGCAGCGAGTGCCTGGGCGCGTGAGTCGATGCGGGTTTGAATGCCGAGCGTCAGCCCGTAGCCGAGCGCGTTGATCTGTGCGATGACCGCGTCGGGCGAGGCCAGCGCGCCACTGCCCCAGCGAACGATTTGCAGCACCGGGCCGAAAATTTCTTCGCTGACGTCGGCGATGCGGGCGACCTCGAAGGCTGCGGGGTACACCAGATTAGCTATTATTTCAGGAGCTGCTTTCGCCCGTCCTGATTGGTAAATAAGCACTTTTGAT
>JANOOA010000313.1:0-3552 GCA_031421115.1 Gammaproteobacteria bacterium
AATATGCGCGGATAAGCGCGGTGATTTTCCGGTGCGCGTCATGGTGTGCCACTGGTCACGCACCCGTCCGGTATTTAAAATAAAGGGGAACTCCACATCAGTGGCATGTGCAGGCGGGCGCGGCGTAATCGCGATAAACCGCGCTCTGCCCGTGGCTGTATAAAAACGTCCATCACCAAACAAGCGCTCCGTACCCTGCGGCTGCTGATGCGTTAGTCGCTTTTGGCGTCCTGCCTCTGGCGACACTTGTGCATCCATGCACGGCACCGGCCATTGTATCGGTGACAGCGCGTCATACCCAGTACTCCCGAGCAACGCCAAGCCACCGATATCAAAATCACGGCTACCCGCATTACTCATACCGGACAACGCGGCATGCTCAGCAAAAACCTGTGCCGCTGAACCATAATCAAATGAATCAGCAAAACCCATACGCTTGGCAACTTCTGCAGCCATCCACCAATCCGCTTTGGCTTCACCCGGCGGCGCAAGAAAAGGCCGCTGCCGTGAAATACGGCGCTCGGAATTAGTCACCGTGCCATCTTTTTCACCCCATGCCAGCGCTGGCAATAAAATATGTGCATGGGCGGTAGTGTCGGTGTTGCGTATGCAATCAGACACTACCACTAACTCACAGCCCTGTAATGCTTTGCGCACCTGGTCAGCATCAGGCAGGCTGTCAACTGGATTCGTCGCAATAATCCATACGGCTTTGATGCGTCCGTCACCAATCGCCTGGAACATATCAACCGCTTTAAGACCGGCTTTATCCGCGATTACAGGAGAGTTCCAGAAATTTTGCACAATGGTGCGGTGTGCGGGATTTTCAAGATCCATATGCGCGGCAAGTTGATTGGCAAGGCCACCTACTTCGCGTCCACCCATTGCGTTAGGTTGACCAGTAATGGAAAACGGCCCCATGCCCGGCCGCCCAATACGCCCTGTCAGCAAATGGCAATTGATAATGGCATTCACCTTATCCGTGCCACTGGACGATTGATTGACGCCTTGCGAATAAGCACTTACTACTTTTTCTGTGCCGGAAAACCAGCGATAAAATAACGCGACATCGGCTTCTTTCAAACCGCAGGATTGCGCCACCGATTGAACAGAAGGCGCACTGAATGTAGCAGCTTGTAACGCCGCAGCCAGCCCTTCAGTATGCGCATTGATAAAATACGGATTACTATCACCATTGCCATGCAAATAGGCCAACAACCCATTAAACAATAACGTGTCGGTACCCGGCTTAAGCGGCAAATGTAAATCAGCAATATCGCAGGTTTGCGTACGGCGCGGATCAATGACAATAATTTTAAGATCGGGGTTCTGTTTTTTGGCGTGCGTAATGCGCTGAAAAATCACCGGATGACACCAGGCCGTGTTAGAGCCCACCAGCACAATCAGATTAGCCTGCTCAAAATCGGTGTAATTGCCAGGCACGGTATCCGCACCAAATGCGCGCTTATGCCCCGCCACACTGGATGCCATGCACAGCCGCGAATTGGTATCGATATTCGCGGTGCCAATAAATCCTTTTACAAATTTGTTGGCAACGTAATAATCTTCAGTGAGCAACTGACCCGACACATATAGTGCCACTGCATGTGGACCATGCTCACGGATAATACGCGTAAAACCTTCTGCAACCACAGTGAGAGCCGTGCTCCAGTCAACACGCACTCCCCGGATTTCGGGATACAGCAAGCGACCATCCAGATCAATGGTTTCAGCCAGTGCAGAACCCTTGGAACAGAGGCGGCCATAATTGGCCGGGTGATCAGCATCCCCCTGAACCTCAACGCTGCCATCGGCAGCAGGCGTCACTACGACACCACAGCCTACGCCGCAGTAAGGGCAGGTGGTCTTTACAGCCTGCATTGTACTTGCATCATGTATCACTGCTTAGGGCGCAGATTGCGGCTGCAATGATAAAATGACCACACCGTTTTCAATCTTCACTGGATAATAAGGCGTGCATCCTATATCCGGGGACAACGCCATGCCATTCTCCAGCTCCAGCACCCAGTTATGCAGCGGACACGTGACACGCTTGCCATGCACAATGCCCTGTGACAACGGGCCACCTTTATGGGGACATGCATCACGCAAGGCAAACACTTCATTTTCTGCCGTGCGGAATACCGCGATATCACCCTGAGAAGTACGCACCACGCGCGCACCCAAACAGGGAATATCTTCCAACACGCCCACTTCAATCCAATCTACCACTAAATCCCCCTCAATCCCCCTTTTTCAAAGGGGGAAGCTACAATCCAATTTCTCCCATTAAAAAGGAAGCTACAGCGCACTATCCCAAATCCCCCCCTTCACAAGCTCTCCCTCTTTAAAAAAGGGGGATTACCCCACCAGCTTCAATGGAACAAACTCATGTTTTTCGACACCATGGCTGGCACGTTCGGCCCAAGGATCAATCTGCGAGTATTTCTGTGACTCAATAAAGCGTTGTCCCAGCACCTTACGGCCTTCCGCATCTTCTACCACGTGCTGCTTAACATAGTCCAAACCCACTCGCTCAATCCACGGCGCGGTACGCTCCAGGTAATGGGCATCTTCACGGTAGAACTGAATAAAGGCGTAGCAATATTCTTCCACCTCGGCGTCAGTCGTGACTTTGCATAACAGATCTGTAGCGCGAATTTTCACACCGCCATTGCCACCCACATGCAACTCCCAACCCGATTCGACGGCCACCACGCCAAAGTCTTTAATGGTCGCCTCGGCGCAGTTACGCGGACAACCCGATACCGCCATTTTGAACTTATGCGGCATCCAGGAACCCCAAGTGCGTTTTTCAAGTAACACGCCCATACTGGTAGAATCTTGCGTGCCAAATCGGCACCATTCTTTGCCCACACAGGTTTTTACCGTACGCAAGCCTTTGGCATATGCATGACCCGATACCATGCCACCTTTATTAAGATCCGCCCATACCGCAGGCAAGTCTTCTTTTTTTACGCCAAGTAAATCTATGCGCTGCCCGCCAGTGACTTTGACAGTGGGAATTTTGAACTTATCCACCACATCGGCAATAGTGCGTAATTCATTAGGGGTGGTAAGGCCACCCCACATGCGCGGTACAACTGAATAGGTGCCATCTTTCTGAATATTTGCATGCGCACGTTCATTAATAAAGCGTGATTGCGGATCATCTTTATATTCAGCAGGCCACGCGCACAGCAAATAATAATTCAATGCGGGACGGCAGGAGTGACAACCATCGGGCGTATGCCATTGCAAAGTCCGCATTACCTCACGGACAGAAAGAAGGTGCTTGTCACGTATCGTCTTACGAACCGTATCGTGCGTTAATTCAGTGCATTTACACAGGGGCTTGTCTTTGGGCGCGGCAGAATAACCCCCACCCAATACCGAAGCCATAATTTGTTCCACCAGACCCGTGCAAGAGCCACACGAGGACGACGCTTTGGTATGCATGCGTACTTCATCTAAGGTAAACAGGCCTTTGTCAGTAATCGCCTGAACAATAGTGCCTTTGCACACACCATTACAGCCACACACTTCCATGCT
>JANOOA010000314.1:0-4748 GCA_031421115.1 Gammaproteobacteria bacterium
GGCATTGGAAAACCTGATTAACGAGCGTTTTGGTGAGGACAAGTAAAGATTGGTTGCAGGTGGGTTCTGGATACGTCAGAAGTTTGATAAGCAATAACCAATTTTCCGCCGTGCGGGGATGCACAAGTGCCGCCAGAGGCACGACTGCATGGATGGTGGAAGGTAGAGCAATGCAATGCAGGAGCAATTGACGAGATGCGCAAGAACCACCACAAGATAGTGACTTTGGTATTATGGGTCTGATACTGACAGGGGTAGGTGTATCAAAAGGGATTGCTATCGGCAATGCCTGCCTATTGAGCCGTGATCAGTTTGAAATTGATGAATATGTTCTGCCCAAGCATCTGGTTGCGGAAGAAGTATCGAGATTCCGGCATGCACTGGCTACCGCCAAAAAACAACTTAAAGAAGTCCATCGAAAGATTCCTCGTAACACCCCGGTTGATATTGCCTCTTTTCTCGAAACTCACGTATTGATGCTGGATGACAGTGCGTTATCGGATGTTCCTGTAAGGTTGATAAAAAGTCAGCAATGCAATGCAGAGTGGGCATTGAAACAGCAGCGTGATGCGCTAGTGGGTGTATTTGACGCCATGGATGACCCCTATTTGCGTACGCGCAAAGATGACGTCGATCATGTGGTGCATCGTATACTGCGTATATTACTGAACCATGCGCCGCAACCTTTCGAAGCCCCTGATAACCACCTGGCAGGCAGTATCGTTGTGCTTGAAGATTTGTCGCCCGCCGATTTGCTTTTAATGCACCAGCAAGGCATTGCCGCTTTTGTGACGGAGTCGGGTGGAGTGACTTCCCATACGACTATTCTGGCGCGCAGTTTGGGTATTCCTGCGGTTGCTGGTGTGCGGCATGCCCGGCGTGATATTCCGCACAATGCTGTGGTGATCATTGATGGTCAGCAAGGCTTGGTGCTGGTCGATCCTGATGAACATGCGTTACGTCATTCTCGTGCCAGACAAAGTGAAGAAAAGCGCCATGCTACGCAGCTTTCCAAACTCAAGGATCAGCCTGCTGTTACCCGCGATGGCGTGACTATTACGCTGCATGGCAATGTTGAATTGCCCGACGATCTGCATGCTCTGAAGCGCGTGGGCGCAACCGGTGTGGGGTTGTACCGTACCGAATTTCTGTTTATGAACCGCGCGCAGTTGCCCAGTGAAGAGGAACAGTTGCACGCTTATTTGCATATTGTGCATGGCATGAAAGGCGCGCCAGTCACGATTCGCACCCTTGATTTGGGCGCTGATAAAATGTTGACTGGCCATCACATTGATATGCAGGGCGCGACTAATCCTGCCTTGGGGTTGCGCGCGATACGCTTATGTTTAAAAGAGCCATTATTGTTTCGCCCCCAGTTACGCGCGATTCTGCGGGCTTCGGCACACGGTGCAGTGCGCATGATGATTCCCATGTTGGCTGCCCCGCATGAGTTAGTGCAGGTGATACAACTGGTGGATCAGGTAAAGCAGGAGCTCAAGGAGGAGGGATGTAAATACGATGAAAAAATGCCAATCGGGGGTATGATTGAAGTGCCCGCCGCCGCGCTGATGGCAGATTTTTTTGCCCGCCAACTGGATTTTATGTCTATCGGCACGAATGACTTGATTCAGTACACGCTGGCGACGGATCGTATTAATGAAGCCGTCAATTATCTTTATAATCCTTTGCATCCTGGCGTGCTGCGTTTGATCGACATGACTATTAGCGCCGGGCGTAAGGCGAACACACCGGTCGCCATGTGCGGTGAAATGGCGGGTGATACGCGTTACACGCGATTGTTGCTGGGAATGGGGCTTAACCAGTTCAGTATGCATCCCGCGATGCTCCTGGAAATCAAGAGCATTGTTCAGGCAAGCAATCTGGCTGAATTGAGCAAAATGGCGCGTAAGGTATTGAAATGTTCAGATCCCGATGAGATTAATGCCCTGGTAGACAAGATGAATGCGTGAGCTTGATCCTGCAATTTGAAAAAGCTAACTTTTGTTTCCAATTCCCCTTCAAATTTCATACACTTGCAGTCATCAACCAAAAAAAGCTGAACGATGACTGAGTCCTTTCCCCAAGAAACACGTCAAGGACGTATCAAGAGACTTACCGCCGCGCTGGCGACAGCGCTGCAAAGCGGAGTGTTGGTCAACGTCCGTAAAATGCTTAATAGTTTGCATCCGGCGGAAATCGCGCGGCTTCTGGAGTCGCTGCCGACGCGTGAGCGGCGTTTGGCGTGGGAACTGATTGAGGCTGATCTGGAAGGGGACGTGCTGTCTTATGCCAGTGACGAGGTGCGCGCCCTGCTGATGCGGGAAATGGATGCGCAAGAGCTGGTGGCGGCCACAGAAGGGCTGGAGACCGATGATCTGGTGGATATTTTGCAGGACTTGCCGGATGCGGTCATTCACACCGTGTTGCAGTCCATGGACGAACAGGATCGTCATCGGGTGGTGTCCGCGTTGTCTTATCCCGAAGACACCGCCGGTGGATTGATGAACACAGATACCATCACGGTACGTCCTGACGTGACGCTGGATGTGGTATTGCGCTATCTGCGCCAACGTGGCGAAATCCCTGAGACCACCGATAGCCTGATCGTAGTGACGCGTGCCGACCAATACATTGGCCTGTTATCTCTGGCCGCGCTGCTGACGCGGGATCCTGCGCTCACGGTTACCGAAGTAATGATGCGTGATGTAGCGGGCATTCCTGCCACCCTGCCTGCCACTGAAGTAGCGCACCTGTTTGAACAGCATGATTGGATCTCGGCTCCCGTTGTTGACGTTGATGGCAGCCTGTTAGGCCGCATCACCATTGACGACGTGGTCGACGTGATCCGTGACGAAGCTGAGCATTCCATGATGAATATGGCGGGTTTGCGCGAAGAAGAGGATATTTTTGCGCCGGTCATCGCCAGTGCGCGGCGTCGCGCTGTCTGGCTGGGCATTAACCTTGCTACAGCATTTCTGGCGTCATGGGTGATTGGTCTGTTTGAAGCCACTATTGAACAAATCGTCGCACTTGCGGTGCTGATGCCCATTGTTGCGAGCATGGGTGGTATCGCCGGCAGCCAAACCATCACGCTCGTGATACGCGGCATGGCGCTGGGCCGTGTCGGGGTCGCCAACGCGCGTCGGCTGGTAATGAAAGAACTTGCCGTGGGTGCATTGAATGGCGTGCTGTGGGCTCTTGTAGTGGCAGCCGTGGCCACCCTATGGTTTCACGATTACAAGATCGGCGCCATTATCGGCGCCGCCATGGTCATTAACCTGATAGTGGCTGCTTTGACGGGCGCCATGCTGCCTTTACTAATACGCAGAATGGGCGCAGACCCCGCACTGGCAGGCACCGTAATTTTAACCACCGTCACCGATGTAGTCGGATTTATGGCTTTCTTAGGTCTGGCAACGATATTTTTGCTGTAGGAGATAATGCCGGAAAGTGTGCCGTGGAAAAGAGTTTCCACGGCACACCGCATATGAAAAATTAATGTGTTTTCACTTCGCCGCGTTGGCGATGGGCGAACTCTTGTAGTTGCCGCCGCGCCGCGTCAAAAGCATCGCGAATAGCCACATACAGATCTTCATGGGATTCCCGCTTCACTACCAACTCTGAACCCGGCACCGTTAAGTCGATGCGCACGTTATACAGTACGCCCTGATGTTGATGGCGGTGCGGTGCTTCAACCAAGACGCGGCAACCCATGATTTTGTCATAAAACGTATCCAGTTTGGCGGCCTTTTCGCGAATTGATTGATCTGCTATCTCGGAAAGAGAAATATCACGCGCTGTGATCTGTAACGGTAATTTCATATTGATCTCCTTGAGTGTTAACAAAGATGTGTTGGTAAGTCGCCTGAACATATAAAATATTTATGCAATCGGCAAGGACGGGGCGGCTACTCCCATATCATTTATCGGATCATCTCATCTATTTCAATAGGCCACCAGTGCCTCCCTTTCTGTTTTTCAATTTTTCTCGCGCATCTTCAACACCTTGCACGCCCTCGCCACGAGCGCTAATGGAAAATATGAGTTTAATCTAAGTTACTCTAATTACAGGAAATGCACAAATATTTAGGGATACCGCCCCCCCCAGATACTGAAATGACAAAGTAACTTGCGGAAATGTGAGCTTAAAAAGGGTGAAGGAAAATGGCTAAGATATTCTCACACAGATTCAACGTATTAGGCGTGAGCGGGCGGCCATTACTATGGTTGAATTAACCAGATAGTCAATGGTGTTTTTTTCAAAGATATTCGATCAAATATATGATTTATATAGATAGTATTTATTGTAAAGGGTCGCCTGAGTCTATCGGAAAGAGACCGAGTTGGGGTGGGGTGTGTCATCTCCCCCCGCGCTCACTCAAGTCACTTTGGCGCGAGCCGATACATAACTTGAGTTGAAGCGTGTCTTGGGCTATAACATTATTTAAGTAAAGCCAGGTTCTATAGATGTTTTTGATTCGGATACGCCAGTGGACGCATGCTTCAGGTAATGAATTCATTGTCACGCATGGCATCCTTCTTAATAAAAAATGGAGGAGTAATGACAACACCTTTTGAGCCTGTAATAGGTGAATGGTATAAAATGCCCGAAGGAGCAGTCTTTGAAGTGGTTGCCATTACCGAACATGATGGCACGATTGATGTGCAATACGCGGATGGCACGGTCGGGGAGTTTGATGTCGAAACATGGGGAACATTAGAGCTGGTAACCGTTGCGCCTCCCGATG
>JANOOA010000315.1:0-2593 GCA_031421115.1 Gammaproteobacteria bacterium
CTTTACTCCAGGAGAGAAGCCTATCACTACCTGCAATGGCGGCACGCCCTGTAATGTTCGAATGACGCCTTCCTTGCCCAGGTCATAGAATACGCGCTGCTCATTGGCATCAATAATTTGCACCCAGGAATCCGCTTCAAAGGTCAGCTTGATGGCCGCCGGGATTATCGAGACAGGGCTAACGGGCGACGCCACGCCGTTAGCCGATGGCACGAGCGGCCCGGATTGATTTAACCCCGGCGCCGGCATCACCTTCCCCACTGCTCCTGAAGGAACATTCCCGCCGGGAATGGGCACCGGGATTAACTCAGTGGAACCACCTTCCGGCTGCTGCAACGGCAAAGGCACCACATCGGCCCCCACATCAGTATCAGCGGGCGCAACGCCAATCATCACATCAGGCTCGCCGCGACCCTGCCACCACCATAGACCCAGCACCACTACCAACACGGCTAACGCTATCACATACGTTGTCAGTTGCACTGGCCGATCACTGCGATGTTCCGCGCCCTGTTTGCTCGGCACCAGGATCTTGATCGGCGGTGGCTGGGTACCCGCTGCGCGGTTATAGCTGGCAATCAACTCATCAGCCGGCAAGTTGGTTAAACGTGCATAATTACGCAAATAACCGGTTACAAAAATCGCCGGAGGGAGTTTTTTATAATCATCACCTTCCAACGCCTTGATCATTTTAAGGTCAAGGTGCAAACGACGCGCGATTTCATCCTGGCTTAAGTTAAGCGCCTCGCGCGCCTCACGCAATAATCTGCCTGGCCCCTCAACGGGCAGGTCTGCTTCCTGTTTGTTTGCTGTTACATCCATGGTCATTGCTTCTCTGATTCACGCAACAATCGCGCTTCTTCGGTATTAGGAAAATTGCTCTTGAGCCGCATCGCATAATTGGCAACGGCTTGTGCATCACCTAACTTACGTTCTATCAAGATACCCAGCCACAGACTGCGCGGCGCAGGGGCGGCCAACTCGAAATAACGCTGCAAATACGCGCGCGCCGGCAAAGGCCGCTCCGCGTTAACCATGAGCAATGCCATTTGATATAACGTACCGGGCAGCTTTGAATTAATCTCTAATGCAGCGCGGAAATGCCGCTCGGCTTTTTGTGCATCACCCGCACGCAGCGCACATAATCCGGCATTTTCATAGGCAAGCTCAGGGGTGGTATAGCGCGGGTTTTTGACGACATCCAGAAACAGTTTTTCTGCTTGCGGATATTGGTCACGCTCGCACAGGAAGGTACCGTAATTATTTTTCAGCATCGAGTTGTCAGCGTCCAGTCGCAATGCGCGCTGATAATGCTGCTCAGCCTTGTCTAACTGACCCTGCTGTTGATAAATGCTGGCAATATAATGATGCGCATCAGCATGATTCGCATCTTGCTCCAGCGCTTTAAGAAATTTTTCGAGGGCCGTGTCGTTATTACCCTGCTGCATGTAAGCCAGGCCAAGATTGGTATAAATTTGTGCCAGCGATTCTTTTGATTCAGCGCCGTTACGCAGCGCAAATTGTCCACAACCCGCCAGACTCACCACTATCAATCCCCACCACAACCAGCGTCCCTTCATTACGGATTCCCCTGTTACACCTGCTGCTGCGCCGTGCATGGATGCACAAGTGCCGCGGGCGCAGGATGCGCAGGAGCGGCCGCCACCACGGAGATGGGTATGCGACGAAGTGCGCGCTTGCTGCGATCCAGCACCTTGCCCGCCAGTTGCCCGCACGCGGCATCAATGTCATCACCCCGGGTGCGGCGGGTAATGGTAGTAAAGCCAGCTTTAATCAGTATATCGCGGAAAGCATCAATCGCCGCATCACTGGAACGAGTATAGCGGGTATTGGGGAATGGATTAAAGGGTATCAGATTAATTTTGGAGGGTATATCCGCGAGCAGACGCACCAGCTCACGCGCCTGTTGCGGGCTGTCGTTCACACCATTCAGCATCACGTATTCAAAGGTAATGCGGCGGTGCGGCTTGCCCTCCAGGTAACGCTTGCATGAGGCGAGCAACGCCTGAATCGGATATTTTTTGTTGATCGGCACCAGCTCATCACGCAACGCGTCGTTGGGCGCATGCAGCGATACCGCCAGACTCACATCACTCACTTCGCGCAAACGATCCAGCGCCGGCACCACACCCGCCGTACTTAGCGTCACGCGGCGTTTCGACAAACCATAGGCAAAATCTTCGGTCATCAGATTCATGGCCTGCACCACGTTGTCAAAGTTCAACAACGGCTCGCCCATGCCCATCATTACCACGTTGGTAATGATGCGATCGCCTTGTGGAGTTTTGCCCATCGGCCGCTTCCGGCATCCTGCCTCTGGCGGCACTCGGGCATCCCTGCCCAGCGCGCGGTTAGCCACCCACACCTGACCAATAATTTCTGCCACGCTCAGGTTGCGATTAAAGCCCTGTTGCGCGGTGGAACAAAACGAACAGTCCAGCGCACACCCCACCTGCGAAGAGACACACAAGGTGCCGCGATCCCGCTCGGGAATAAACACCGCCTCGATGCAGTTACCACTATCCACGCGCAACAACCATTTGCGCGTACCATCGTCGGACGCCTGCTCAAG
>JANOOA010000316.1:0-1608 GCA_031421115.1 Gammaproteobacteria bacterium
CTGGATGCGGTATACCGTTTTCGTAATCTGCCCCGCGAATATTATGGCGACTGGCTGAAAGTGGCGGCGGAAGAAGCGTACCATTTCACACTGCTGCGCGATCATCTGCGCAGTATGGGATATGATTACGGCAGCTTTACCGCGCATAATGGCCTGTGGGAAATGGCGGTTAGAACGGCGCATGACCCGCTGGTGCGCATGGCGCTGGTGCCGCGCGTGCTGGAGGCACGCGGGCTGGATGTTACGCCGGTGCTGATACATAAAATGGCATCGGGTGGCGATAAACGCGCCGTGGAAATTCTGGAAATTATCTTGCGCGATGAAGTCGGCCATGTGCGCATTGGTAACCATTGGTACACCTATCTGTGCGCACAGCGCAGCATCGAACCTATGGCAATGTTTCGTACCTTATTACAGGAATACAATGCACAGGTTCGCCCGCCCTTTCACACCGCAGCGCGGTTAGCCGCAGGGTTTAGTGAGGAGGAGCTGCAGGCGCTGGAGCACGCATCAAAAATTATTCCACCGAAATAGTATAACGCCACACGCGCTCCTGCCTGGCCGCGATGCTCACCACGCCCGGCTTATCACGAAACTCACCGTCAAACTCCTGCGGGCTGGCATGTCCTTGCCAAGGTTCAATGCACACAAAAGACGCCCCCGGCTTGGTCCATATTCCCAAATGGGGGAAATCTTCAAAATCAACACGAACCACTGGCGCATCCATGATATTGGGTGCAGTGTAGGTGAGTGAACGACTTTTAAGCTTATCAAAAAATATCACATCATCGACAAACAGTGCATCAATTAACGGCATGTCACGACCCTGCACGGGCGAGGGGTACGTTTCACTTTTCACCAGCCCGCCTTGCAAACGGCGAATCGGCGCGGGCTCTGCCTGGTCAAACACAAGCTTATGCTGCGCCCTGTCAGCATTCGAGGATAACGGCCAGGAAAAGGCAGGATGCGTACCCACACTGCATAATAAATCACTGACAGCCGGATTACGCACTGCATAAATAATTTCCAGTGCATTATTCTGCAAGCGGTGGGTAATGCGCAATTCAAACGTAAATGGATAGTGATCACGCGTCTGTTCGCTATCTTTCAGTAACATCGTGCAACTGCCGTCACTTGACGATTCACATACAAAGGGCAAGTCACGTGCGAAGCCGTGCTGACCGAGCTGATAACTTTTTCCTTCATGATGCAATGCGTCGTTTTTCAACCGACCAACAATCGGAAATAAATGCGGTGCATGACGCGCCCACACGGCGGGATCAGCCTGCCACAACAACTCCAATCCTGCCGCTGTTTTGATTGACTGCATTTCAGCACCCTGGCTGGAAATTCTTACTGATAGCGCGTCGGAACGCAACGTATAGTGTGTCATTGTGGTGCCTCTTTGTTATTAATCATAAGCCAGTACCGGCGCCAACCACCGCTCCATGGCTACCAAATCCATGCCTTTGCGCCGCGCATAATCTTCCACCTGATCTTTTTCTATTTTCCCCACTGAAAAATAGGACGATTCGGGATGGGAGAAATAAAAGCCACTCACGGCTGCCATGGGCAACATGGCGAAACTTTCTGTGAGTATAATTCCTG
>JANOOA010000317.1:0-3582 GCA_031421115.1 Gammaproteobacteria bacterium
AGGTTGCTGCGCATCGGCTGGCAAAATGGTGATGTTGGCGATGCCGCCAATATTCAGCACCACACGGATTTTTTCGTGTGACTGAAACACCGCTTGATGAAACGCCGGCACCAGTGGCGCGCCTTGTCCGCCTGCGGCAATATCACGGCGGCGAAAATCGGCCACAGTAGTAATGCCCGTGATTTCAGCGATCAGGCTGGGATCGCCCAATTGCACGCTGGTGGGGTGCGCACCCAGTGGTTGATGAAACACCGTTTGACCATGGCTGCCAACCGCCGTTACCTGCGCGGCATTGACCCCGGCCTGTTGCAGCACATTGAGCGTCGCCGTAGCGAACAAACGCCCCATCTCCACATCCAGCCGCATCATTTGTTCCAGAATATTATGCGGCGCATGACGCAGGCTCAGTAATTCGCGGCGTAATTCGGCGGCAATCGGCAGGCCAGTGCAGGCCAGTATCTGTGGTGTGCCGCACTCGCTGTCCGTCAGGTCTACCAGCACAGCATCGACTGCATCCATGCTGGTGCCTGACATTAGCCCGACGAATAGCGCCATGAGAACTGCTAAGGCGTGCGCGCGGTGAGGGTGCGTTTGAACGCGGTGAGCTGATCCATCAAGGTTTTTGCTTCTCTGGTGAACGCCGACTTTTCTTGTGATGGAATCGGTTCTGCCTGGGTAAGTTTGATCGTCAGCGGGTTGCGGTACTGATCATTAACACGAAACTCGTAATGCAAATGCGGCCCTGTCGCCAGGCCCGATTGCCCAACATAGCCAATCACCTGTCCCTGCTCGACACGGTCACCCTTATTCAACCCTTCAGGGTAGCGCGACAAATGCGCATACAGGGTCGAATACTGCTTGCCGTGCTGCAAAATCACCGTCCGGCCATAACCGCCCTTGTTACCCGCAAAAGATACCGTGCCATCGCCCGCCGCTTTCACTGGCGTACCGGTGGGCGCCGCATAATCCACACCCTTGTGCGAACGAAGGCGATTCAGAACCGGGTGTCTGCGCCCCAGGCTAAAGCCTGAGCTGATGCGCGAAAACTCCACCGGCGTGCGCAAAAAAGCTTTACGCATACCCATCCCGTCCGGGGTGTAATAACTGGCGTGGCCCTTGCCGTCATTAAAGCGAATCGCTTGCAGCGTCTTGTCGCCCGTCGTGAATTCCGCCGCCAGAATCTCACCCTCGCGCACCTTTTCACCCTGCGCGTAAAACTCTTCATATAGCACGGTAAAATTATCGCCGCGCTGCACATCAGTTGTAAAGTCGATATCCCAGCCAAATATGTTGGCTATCTCCATGGTTAGCGTGTCAGGTAGCCCCGCCTTTTGTCCCGCCAGATACAGCGAGCTGCTAATCGTCCCCGCCGCACGTGCAATACGCCGCTCCAGCGGATGTTCCACCATATTAGCCATCAAGCTCGCCGCATTGCCTTGTTCTTTAATGTGCAGCGTGCGTGTCGGCGTAATGTTATATAGCAATTCCTGCAAGCGCCCCTCGGCGCCCATCTTGATCTTCAGCGTTTTGCCCGGATAAAGACGCGCCAGTTTGGCCGCCTCCCCCCCCAACGCCAGCACCTTATTCAATTGCTGGGTATCGAGGCCCGCCTGCTTGAATACCTGCGCCAGCTTGTCACCCGGCTGAATCTTAACCGAAGTCCAGCGTTCCGCAGACTGCATCATCGCAGTTGCCACGTTGTCCGGGTGGATATCCGCAGCCTGCGCTGTAGATAAAGCAAACGGAAGGATGCTACTTTGACCTGTCACCGGCGCGTCCTGCAGCAGCCCCGGCGTAAACCCAAACGCCAGACCAAGCACTATCACCCCTGCCAGCAAGGTCGAACGATAGGAGTATGCAATGTTATGCAACCCCCGCGCTATCGGCTGCGGAGCCGAAGATTTTATTAGATTCATTGCAAGTCCTTTGCGCCTTTTCGGAAATATTACAGCAAGATTACTTTATTTATCACCACAATGACAAGGAAAGCCCATGCTTTTAGGTTAAAATATCCCGCACTGTATGAAAACGGGACATAACATGACATCTGTAGCGGCAACTGAAGCCCTGAGCTTGATCAAGCGCGGCACCCAGGAAATTCTCCTCGAAGACGACCTGCTGAAAAAGCTTAGCACTGGCAAGCCCCTGCGCATTAAAGCCGGTTTTGACCCCACCGCCCCCGACCTGCACCTCGGGCACACCGTCCTGCTCAACAAGCTGCGCCAGTTTCAGCAGCTTGGGCACCAGGTTCTGTTCCTGATTGGCGACTTCACCGGCATGATTGGCGACCCCACCGGCAAAAACACCACGCGCCCCCCCTTGACCCGCGACGAAGTCATCGACAACGCTCGCAGCTACGAAAGCCAGATCTACAAGATTCTCGATCCCGAAAAAACCCAAGTCATGTTCAACTCCAGTTGGCTGGGTGAAATGAGCGCCGCTGATCTGGTGCAACTGGCCGCCAAGCACACCGTCGCGCGCATGCTCGAGCGCGACGACTTCCATAAGCGCTACACCGGCAATCAGCCCATCGCCATCCACGAATTCCTCTACCCCCTATTACAGGGTTATGACTCCGTCGTCATGAAAGCCGACATCGAACTGGGCGGCACCGACCAGAAATTCAACCTCCTGGTAGGCCGCGAACTACAGAAACACCACGGACAAGCGCCGCAAGTCGTCATCACCTTGCCGATCCTCGAGGGACTGGATGGCGTGCAGAAGATGTCCAAGTCCCTTGGCAACTATATAGGTATCACCGACGCCCCCGACGACATGTTCGGCAAACTTATGTCGATTTCCGACATATTAATGTGGCGCTACCTCGAATTGCTCAGCTTTGAAACTGCCGCAACCCTCGCCGCCTGGCGCTGCGAAGTCGAACAGGGTGCCAACCCCCGCGACATCAAAGTACGCCTTGCCATGGAGATTGTGGCGCGCTTTCATGGGCAAGACGCCGCCACACACGCCAACCAGTCCTTTGTGGCGCGTTTCCGTAAAGGCGAAACCCCCGACGACATGCCTGAATTCCAATTGGTTGCCAGCCCAGCCAGCGGCGGCCTGCCCATTACCCATGTCTTGCGTGACGCCGGACTCACCCCCAGCACCTCCGATGCCCAGCGCATGATCCAGCAGGGCGCGGTACGTATTGACGGCGAACGCATAGATGACCGCAATCTGATAATAAGATCCGGAAGTAACCACATCATCCAGGTGGGTAAGCGCCGTTTTGCGCGCGTCCTGGTGCGCTGACCGTTATTTTTGTGTTACATATCTATTTGATAGTACTATATAAAGTAAATTTAATGAAAAATACTTTGAAAATAATGCCGCGTAGCTGTTGACCTCCCGCTCAGGCTGCGTATAATGCGCAACTCCTGATGACGAACAGGGTGAACCGGAAAGAAACGGCGCACTGGGAGAAGCGGGAAGAATCAAAACAGGTGTTGACGGCAATTAGAAATGATGTATAATTGTCGACTCGGTTGAGCCAAGCTGCTCTAACCTAAAGCTCTTTAACAACATAAAAAGACCAAGTAATTTGTGTGGGTGCTTGCGCTGTGATTGCTTTCGCAAAAGTAA
>JANOOA010000318.1:0-2775 GCA_031421115.1 Gammaproteobacteria bacterium
GGTCACATATCAGCGGTGTTCCGAGCAGTATCTCCACCGCGACGATACGCTTACCGTCTTTAGTTGGAATCAGTCGCTGGGAAATAATGGCGCGGACGTTTAATGATAAATCCATAAGCAATTGGGTGCGGCGTTCTTCAGGGAAAAAATTGATAATGCGATCCAGTGCCTGGTTGGCATTATTGGCATGCAAAGTTGATATTGCCAGATGGCCCGTTTCCGCAAACGCGACAGCATGTTCCATGGTTTCACGCTCACGAATCTCACCAATCAGAATCACGTCCGGCGCCTGGCGGAGGGTATTCTTCAAGGCGTCTGCATAGCTGTCAGTATCCACGCCCACTTCGCGCTGGTTGACGATGGATTTTTTATGTTTGTGTACAAATTCAATAGGATCCTCAATAGTAATGATGTGCCCGGCACTGTTGGCATTGCGGTAATCAATCAACGATGCCAATGAGGTAGATTTACCCGATCCGGTACCGCCAACAAACAGGATCAATCCACGCTTCTGCATGATGATTTTGGCTAAAATCGGCGGCAGATTCAGCGTACTCATGTCTGGAATGTCCAGTTTGATGTTACGCACTACCATGGCGACCTGATTACGCTGCTTGAAAATATTGACACGGAAACGGCCTACGCCCGACTCGGAAATCGCCAGGTTCATCTCGGGCTTGGCCTCGAAGGCGACAATCTGCTCCTTGTCCATGACTTTGTAAGCAATTTCCTTGACCATGCCGACGGCCATCGCAACCGGCTCCAGATGCGTCAGCGCACCATGCACTTTTAACGTAGGCGGTGCGCCCGTGGTAAGGTAGAGATCCGACCCGTCTTTCATGACCATGATCTTCAAGAAATCTTTAAAATCCATTCTTTATGTCTCCTGCGCGACTATTTCTGGAAAACTTTGCTATGCATCAATAGCGGCAAAAAAACCATACACCTTGAGATGTAGATGCCAAGAATGCGAGAATGACCAATATGACCCAATCCACTTCCTCCCCTGCGCCTATAACACTACCTGACACACTCACAGCCCAAGTACAGGATTACTGGGCAAACCTGGCCGCAGCCGCGCTCACGCAGGGAATTCAGCTAACCGAATTACCTGAAAAATCCGATATCACATGGGCTTGCAGCGACTGGCTTGCCGAGCAGTGCATCCGCTATCCACAGATGCTGGATGATTTGCTGCGCAGCGGTGATTTATTGCGCGCCTATCTTCCCAATGAATACCACGACAAATGCGCGGCAGCACTGAGCAGCGTTGCTAACGAACAAACCCTGGGTGCGGCACTGCGCCACACCGCGCGCCGTGAGAAAGTGCGCATTGCCTGGCGTGATCTGGCGGGCTGGGCTGATCTCAGTGAAACCCTGCGCGAATTGTCATGGTTGGCAGATGCGTGTCTGGATGCGGCGTTGCAACGTCTGCATGAATGGCTATGTGCAGAGCAAGGCATAGCACGCAGTACCGTTACTAACACGCCGCAACACCTGGTGGTACTGGGGATGGGTAAGCTGGGTGGGGGTGAATTGAATTTTTCATCCGACATTGACCTGATTTTCACTTACCCCGAAGACGGCCAGGCCGACGGCCCGCGTCATCTGAGTAATCAGGAATATTTCACGCGTCTGGGTCAGCGCCTGATCAACGCCCTGAGCGATATCACTGCCGAAGGTTTTGTGTTTCGCGTAGATATGCGCTTGCGGCCGTATGGCGAGAGCGGCCCGCTGGCGGTGAGCTTTGATGCGCTTGAGGAGTATTATCAAACCCACGGCCGCGAGTGGGAACGCTATGCACTCATCAAGGCGCGCGCAGTGGCGGGTGACGTGGTGGCAGGCGAACAAGCGTTGCAGCGATTGCGCCCGTTTGTGTATCGCCGCTATCTGGATTACGGTACGTTTGAAGCCTTACGCGAGATGAAGGACATGATCCGTCGTGAGGTGGAGCGCAAAGGATTGCACGGTAACATCAAGCTCGGCTCCGGTGGTATCCGCGAGATTGAATTCATTGGTCAGGCGTTTCAGTTAATTCGCGGTGGGCGCGAGCCTGCATTACAGTCGCGGCAGATTCTACGCACGCTGGAGCAACTTGCGGAACGTGGGCATCTGCCACACTATGTCAGCCACAACTTGCGTGAGGCCTATATTTTCTTGCGGCGTGCTGAAAATCGTTTGCAGGAACTGGCGGATCAACAAACGCATAGTTTGCCAGTAGAGCCAATACCGCGCGCGCAATTGGCTGTGGCGATGAATTATGCCGACTGGGACAGTTTTTCCCACGCGCTCGATCAGCATACGAAGCGGGTGCAAGAATATTTTGATCAGGTTTTTGTTGCACCGCAGACGCATGATCAATCCATCACACCTGACACACCTGACTTGACGACACTTTGGCAAGGCAATCTCACTGAAATCCAGGCACACAGCGTGCTTACCACAGCAGGTTTTGATAACCCTGCTGAAGCCTGGCGGTTGTGCGCACGCCTGCGTGAAGGGCACACGTATCGCGCACTGAGCAATCAAGGCCGCGCACGCATGGATCGCCTGATGCCCCTGCTGCTCGGCGCAATCAGCGCAACACCGCACCCCACCACCACCTTGCTGCGCCTGATTCAAATACTGGAAACAATTGCGCGCCGCACCGCCTATCTGGCGCTGCTCGCGGAAAATCCGCTGGCCTTGTCGCAACTGGTAAAACTGTGCGCTGCCAGCCCGTGGCTGACCCGTCTGCTGGCACGCCAACCCGTATTACTCGATGAACTGCTTGAC
>JANOOA010000319.1:0-2990 GCA_031421115.1 Gammaproteobacteria bacterium
GATCTGGGTTGATGAAAGTCGATGCGCGCCGCAATCGCTGGGTCGTTGCTTAACAACCACACCACGCTAATCCTAAAAACGGCGATTGAAACCAACAGCGAATTAGACATTTGCAGTAGGTTTCAATCGCCGTTTTTAGGATAATAGTTATTCAGGACGTTTAATCAGCGCGCGGGCGCATTGTATGCCGCTACGTACGGCACCTTCCAGGGTTGCTGGGTAACCGGTATCGGTATAGTCGCCCGCTAACCAGGCGCCCTGCACCGGTAGCGTTGCTGCGGGGCGCATGCTGTTAATACCGGTGCTGCATGAGAAGGTGGCACGTTTTTCACGAATAATGATGGCATCTGCGGCATCGTGTAACGGTGCAGGCCAATCGGTAAAGATCTCGGCAAGCTCTTTTACAACGCGCGTGCTCAGTGCCAGATTGCTCATCACCATGTGTTCACCGGGGCCACTAATCACCACGGCCATCACACCTGCGTGCTCGGGTCCATACAGTCCCCGATCAAATACCCACTGTGATGTCGTATCCAGCAACCCAATCATGGGTATCTCAAGTTTTATATGGGGTGGATACCGCACATACACGGTACAAATGGGTTCATGACTAATGCGCGCCAGTCGCTGAGCAATATCACGTAATGCCGCATGGGGTTCAAGCAAGCGTTGACACGAGACGGGTGACACAGCAAGTATTACATGATCCGCATCAATTTCCTGAGTTGCTGTTGTTACACCCTGTGCCGTGCCATTATCCAGTCGCAACTTCTGAACCCGTTGATTAAGCATCACAGCGCCGCCCTGTGTCTCGATGAAACGCTGCGCCGGTGTCGGGAAAATAGCACCTAAATCGGTGCGGCAGAATAGCAGATCAGAGTCCTTACGTTGCCGGGCAAAAGCGTCCTGTAGTATGCGTATAAAAACCTGTGATGATGCTGTTTCCACAGGTGTATTAAGAATTGCCAGGCACAGTGGTTGCCAAAGAATACGGATTAAGGAAGGGGGTTGTTTGTGCTGTGCCAGCCACGCCGCTACGCTAATATCCTGCTCGGCTTTATGTTCTCGATTTTTCTGAAAGCTGGCTATCAGCACACTGCGGCACAGAGGAAGTGCCGCCAGCCGATCGGCTATCGTCAGTCCTGTCGAACTTAGCAAACCGGCAATCAAATGCAGTGGAGCGGGCAGGGCAGGGCAGCGAATGCGCACGTCTGATTGGTGAGGTGATTTAAATAATAAATGCAGGGGGTGACGTTGCAGTACAGCCGTTTCTGCTACACCCATAACGTCTAACAAACGTAATGTATCCCGATATGCGCCAAGCAATAAGTGCTGGCCATTATCAATAAGCTGGCTGTCATGCATCACACTACGTGCGCGTCCACCCAGTTGCGGTGCAGCCTCCAGCAAAGTAACCCGAACACCATGGCAACACAGCTCGACGGCAGCCGCCAGGCCTGCCCAACCGCCCCCTATGACGACGACATGCATTTGTTTTTCATGAATTTCTTGTGGCGACTTTTTTCATGATGCGCGGTGCGCCAGGCAATCCATAATTTGCGCAACGGTGTTAGTGAAATACGCCGTTCGAGCACATTAAAACCATCTTTTTCAATTTCTTCAAGGGTCGATAAATAAATCGCTGACATGATCAGGCCGCTACGTTGCGGGTAACGGTCGATATCGGGCAAATGGGAATGGGCTTGCGTGTAGTATTGGTGTGTGCGTTGCGCCTGAAACTTAAATAATTCACGCATATTGTCCGAGGCACGGGATTGCATAATATCTTCGGGCGTTACGCCAAAGCGTTCCAGTTCATCCAATGGTAAATAAATACGCCCAAGCATTGCATCTTCATGTATATCACGCAAAATATTGGTGAGCTGGAATGCCATACCCAGATCATGCGCATATTTGAGCGTGTTACGATCCTGGTAGCCGAAGATCTCTACCGACATCAATCCCACAATGCTGGCGACGCGATGACAATACAGCGCAAGATCATTAAAAGAGGCATAACCCTGATGGTCTAAATCCATCTCCATACCATCAATGATTTCCAGAAAATGTTCCCGGGGTAAATTATAGGTGGTGATGGCAGCAGCTAATGCCTGGCCGACAGGATGCCGTGAGCTACCGGTAAATATTCTGCCAACTTCTTCACGCCACCATTGCAGTTTAATGCGCGCTACATTGGTATCTGTGCATTCGTCAGCAACATCATCCACTTCACGACAAAACGCGTAGAGCGCAGTAATAGCTTGCCGTTGCGGAGGTGGCAAAAACAGGAAGCTGTAATAAAAGCTTGAACCGCTCTTGGCGGCTTTATCTTGGCAATATTGGTCGGGGGTCATGGGGATAAATTGGCTGGAGTAAAGTGACTAAAAATTATAGCATAATGGGGGGTGCATGCCTCTTGAAAGCCTGAATAAATAGTATAAATATAAATTATTATCATATAGTTACTTTTATTTTTTGAGGGTAGCCAAGGTGACCATTTTCAGCCAATCGCCTATACCAAGGCGCGGTCTTGTAAATACATTATCGTGCTGTGTCTGCAAGGCGTTCAGTATGCGCAAACCACCCTGAATGGTCATGCGCAATTCAAAGCCAATACGCCCGGGCAATACGTTGCCTAACGGTGCGCCAAACAGCATCATCTGGCGGGTGCGCTCAATAACGTGATTCATGAGGGCGCGTATGGCGGTATCGGTGTGTGCAGTGCGGATGTGTTCTTCGCTGACGCCGTAGCGCGCCATATCATCCTGTGGAAAATAAATGCGGTCTTGTTCATGGTAATCCTGTGTTATGTCTTGCAGGAAATTAATGATTTGCAGTGCGCTGCATACGGCGTCGGATTGCGCGAGGTTTATCGGTGTCGCAAGCTTGTAAAGATGCAGCAGCAAACGACCCACTGGGTTGGCGGAATAACTGCAATAGTGTAATACTTCGGCTTGGCTGGCATAACGGTGTTTGGTGACATCCATGGT
>JANOOA010000320.1:0-2114 GCA_031421115.1 Gammaproteobacteria bacterium
TCAGGAAGCCTCCAGCGTCAACCATAGAAAGCATGCTCTGGTCGGAGTGCCGATTGCCACGCTGATATTGCTGGTGATGAGCGAAGGCTGGAGCCTGATGCATTGGTGGAACAATCCTTTTACTGCGTTGAGCATGATTACTGCCGTGGATCCTTCTGAAGAATTGCGCCTGACAGGAGGAATTATTTTCGCCGCGCTGCTGTTGGTTATTGTGGTGACAGAAAGGCGTGCGCTGCTCGGTAGCTTGATGGGCAATATGCTGCTGCTAGGGGTGCTGATTGGACTCGCGACGGCGGATGCGGTCTGGGCACTGGTGGCACTGGTATTGATTTTATACTATGGCATACCGCGTTTAATTGCGGTGAATCAGGCGTTCAACAAAAGAAGTCTGGTGGGTCAACGCGGGCTGGTGATGGTGGTGATGATGGTTACGGCTACGGTATTTATGCTGAATCTCAAAGATTATCGGCAAGTGATACAGGAGAATATTTTAAGTGCCGAGGATCAACTGATCCACCTGCTCAGCCTGGAAGCGGCAGATACCAAGCAGGCTTTTCGTGCCGCCAGCCAATGGCCGGGGCGCGCCATGATTGCCTGCAAACGTGACGTGCTACCACTGCCGCCACCCGCCAAAGAGGGTGAGGATTTTCTCAAAACCATCAAGGGCATTACTCACCTGATGTTTAACCCTTACCAACCCACCTACCGCGAGTTGGGACACACGATTGCCCAATTGGGCGGCGCGACGCAAACACTGGCGCTACAGCAGGGTGGGGTGATTATCAAAATACGTGCAGTGGCAGCAAAACCACCAGGCGCCCTGCCACATGCGACCACCAGGGATGGTGGTCGCTCCCGGCATCCTGCCTCTGGCGACACTCGTGCATCCCTGCACAGCGGAAGTACCGGAAACGCAGGAGCAGTTGTCCGGCCGCCCACCACTCCACCAGAAATGCCAACAAAATAAAGTGGGCTGGGCGCCCCTGAAAAGGCGCCCTTTTAACCTTCATCGGTAGCGGCAGACCCCGCTTTAGCCAGTACTTTTTCGCGCTGATACATCAGCACCGAACCAATCCGCAACACCGTCAACACCAACAGCAAGGCACTGAGCGCGTAGAGTTCCTCCGGTGTAACTTTGTGTTCGAAAAGCTTGATCATGATTTCACGCAACACAAAGACGATGGCAGCGTCGACGATAAATGTCATGCGTAAACGCTGGGTATTGAAATACTCTACCAGCGAACGCGATAGCTCGATCAGGATAAATAGCGTGAGCACATCCGAGATAATTTTTGAATACTGCAGGGTGAGCTCTTTTTCCATGATCAAGTCACCGGTATACATAAAAAGACGTATTACACCGATGATGATGCCCAGGGTAATGAACAGCAACATGAAGCCGAACACGATGCCGACCACTTTATCAAACAACTTCATTAAATCTATATTGCCCATCTATTTCCGCCTATATATTTTATTGGTCAAATCAGGTTTGACAGCCAGTGCAGTAAAAGGTTGAGCGTTGCCCCTGCCGCAGCTGCGCAATCGGCCGCTGGCAGGAATGGCACGGCTCGCCGGCACGGCCGTACACGTTAAGTTGTTGCTGAAAATACCCTGGCTTTCCTTCGCCATTATAAAAATCACGCAGGGTGGTGCCGCCCTGGACAATGGCGGCGTTTAACACTTGTTTAATGGCGGCGGTAAGTCGCTCGTAGCGTTTTAGCGCGATGCGTCCGGCACTGCTCCCGGGATGAATGCCTGCCAGAAACAGGCTTTCACTCGCATAAATATTGCCTACCCCGGTGACAATATGACTGTCCATAATAAATTGCTTTACAGAGAGTTTGCGGCCACGGGAGCATTGGTAAAGATGGGTCTCGCTGAAGTCATTATCAAGCGGTTCTGGGCCTAAATTCCGTAACAGCACATGCTGAAGCGGGTCATCGTCCGTCCATATTACGGCACCAAAGCGTCGTGGGTCACGCAGCCGTAAGCACTGGCCGCTGGCTAATACAATATCGACATGGTCGTGTTTTTCGGCAGGAATGTTTGCGGGCAATGCCCGTAAATTTCCGGACATGCCCAAATGGATAATCACCGTACCGGCGCTGCTG
>JANOOA010000321.1:0-2652 GCA_031421115.1 Gammaproteobacteria bacterium
GGCGCGGTAGCGATTATTGTTGCCCTCTGCTTGACTCTGCTGGTGGGGATGCTCGGCTTGGTGCTGGATTTAGGCCACCTTTACGTTGCCAAGACCGAGCTGCAAAATGCGGCGGATGCGGCGGCGCTGAGTGGGGCTAAAGAACTTAACGGCACGCTGGCTGGCGTTAACAACGCAGTCACTAGAGCTATTGAGGCGGCAGACAAGAACAAATACGACCTCAACACTAGGGCAGTCACCATCAATGAAGCAAATCTTAAGTTCAGCAATTCGCCGGGTGAGCCGTGGGTGGGGCTTGTCGCTGCGCAAGCGAGTCCAGCCAACAAGACTTTCATTAGGGTGGATACCAACCTCAAGAGTTTCAACACTTGGTTTATCCATGTGTTGCCTGGCGCTACATCTGCAACCCAAACCTTTGGCATGGCGGTGGCAGGGCGCTATACTACGCCAATCACGCCGATTGGCGTATGTTCCTTAAGAGATGCGCGTGAGGCGTGGGTAAAATACGTCGCTGGTGCCAGTAACGATGACGATTACATGGTTGAATTTGGTTACATGCGTGGGGTCAGCTATGACCTGCAGGCGATAAACAAAGAATCGAGTGGCTTGTCTGGTGGCGCGCAGCTTTATATTCACCCCACGGCAACTCCTGAGACGGGTTGCAACCCGTCTAGCGGAAATGCGGATTTTTCAGCACCTTTCCTGTGCACGGGGCAAAGCGCAATTGAAACTACTCTTGGGGGCACGGTTTACACCAATACCGGACTGGCAGCGGGGAAATCTATCGCCGCGCTTAATACACGCTTTGATCAATATGGTTCACCGCTAGATGCCTCACTTGACCATACTGTTTGTGCACCAGATGCCAATATCAGGCAGTACACACCAGCGGTCGCGACCAACTGGATGACCCCCACTTCCACTCCATTGGATCAGACAGCGATATATGGATTGGCCAATTGGCTGGCAGGAACAGTTAGTGGCACTAGAACTGCTGCCCCGCCCAATGCGTTGGTTACTGAAAGTGAAAATAAAGGCGGATGTGGTAGTAATTGTAGCGACAATTATGGTGTACTCTGGTCTTATACGAAGCCAGTGAAAAAGTCAGGCGATTTCACCACCAGTGATTGGGCCGCGCTTTATCCGTCAGGGCTTAGCAGTCCAGCTTCAGCTTATAAACAGCCTTCCCCGTATAGGTTTGGGCTTGCCACAGGCAACGCTACCTATTTTTTGGCACCTTCACATACTGGATCCACGATACCTGAGCCAAGACGCATCCTGAATGTCGTGATTATTGACTGTCCAGTTCCTGGTGGGGGTATTTGTGCACCTCTTCCTGTACTTGGAGTGGCGAAGTTTTTCATGCAGCGGACGGCTGATAATTCGGCATGGATTACGGGTGAGTTTGCTGGCCTCGTTCCAGAATCCGAGTTAACCAGCGTAATCCGCCTTTATCGTTGAGGTAGCAGAAAATGGGTAGATTCTACAAATTGATGAAAAAACAGTGCGGCGCTGCGGTTGTGGAGTTTGCCCTGCTGCTTATTTTATTACTGATGATAGTGGCTGGCGTTGTTGAGCTTGGCAGAACGTTTTGGTACTACGACGCCCTGACCAAGGCGACACGTGATGGGGCTCGTTTTCTTTCCAATGCCAGAGCTGACATCCCTCCCCCAGCAATCGACGATGTGTTGAAAGGCCAGGCGATAGCTATGGTGGTGGAGACGGCAACGGCGGCCAAGGTGCCCAACTCTTTGGATGTTAAAGTGGATTGCGATCCTGCTAACTGCATTACACCGGACTACGTTACCGTGCGCATTGATGCTTACACAGTCACGATTGGTGACTGGATTCCATTTGTCACGCCGACTGGGGTGATTAATTGGTCTTTTGAGTTGTCACCTTCTACCACCATGCGCTATATGTGTTCGAGTACGGGACCATGTTGAAAATGATGAAAATTTCTCACAACACCCCTCACCGTCAGCGCGGTGCGGCAGCGGTTGAGTTTGCCATTATTGCGATGTTGTTATTCACGCTGCTGTTCGGCATTATTGAATTTGGCCGTCTGTTTTATGTGTTTAATACCGTGCAAGAGGTGACGCGTCGTGCCGCACGAGAAGCCGTGGTTAGTGAGATAGATGAGACTAACCATCCTGCAATAAGCTTGGCGCTATTCGGCGGTAACAGTCTGCCTGCTGGTGCCGAGATCACAGCTGCTAATGTCAGTATCGAGTATCTGAAAGCAGACAGAACTACTATACTTACTGAATCAACTCTCCCAGATAACGCGGCAGACAATATATCGGAATGCTTAAAAGTCGAGCCGAATGACTGCATCGCGTTTGTACGAGTATCAATCATCGGCGCAACCTATGCACCAATGGTGGGGTTGTTCCCGTTTTTGTCAGTGCCGATTCCAGCTTCAACGGTGACCATGCCAGCCGAAAGTTTGGGATATACAGGTTAAATTAAATGGCGACTAAAATGAAAATAATAGTGATTTCGCCTGACAAGGTGCTAAAAGAGCAAATTCGCCAGGGTGTTCAGGGCATGGATACTGCACGCCAGGTGTTGTTGTTTGATGATGGTTTAGAGAACCTCGCGCTGGCGGCCAACCAGGAACATCCAGACCTCATTATCATGGAAGGCATG
>JANOOA010000322.1:0-5100 GCA_031421115.1 Gammaproteobacteria bacterium
GTAAAAAGCAACCAAATCAGCAATTTATCAAAAGACCTGGCGCGCTCACTATCCGTCATCAGCGTGCGCGTGGTCGAGATCATTCCTGGCAAATCCGTGATGGGGCTGGAAATTCCCAATGAGCACCGAGAAACCGTGCGCTTGAGTGAAATCCTCAGCTCCAAAGAATACGAAAATGCCGCCTCGCCCCTGAGTCTGGCGCTTGGCAAAAACATCTCCGGCGTACCGGTGGTGGTTGATCTGGCCAAAATGCCGCACCTGTTGGTGGCGGGCACTACCGGCTCGGGTAAATCGGTGGGTATTAACGCCATGATTCTGAGCCTGCTCTACAACGCCACGCCCAAAGACGCGCGACTGATCATGATCGACCCGAAAATGCTCGAGCTGTCGGTCTACGAAGGCATCCCTCATCTGCTTACACCGGTAGTCACCGACATGAAAGAGGCCGCCCAGGCACTACGCTGGTGCGTGGCAGAAATGGAGCGGCGTTATAAGCTGATGGCCGCCATGGGCGTGCGCAACATTGCCGGTCACAACCGCAAGGTACAAGACGCCATCGACGCTGAAACACCGATTGCGGATCCCTTCTTCAAGCCCGCCGAAGGACTCGTCTGCCCCACGCTGGCACCCTTGCCCTATATCGTCGTCGTCATCGACGAGCTGGCGGATATGATGATGGTGGTCGGCAAAAAAGTCGAAGAACTCATCGCACGTCTGGCGCAAAAAGCGCGCGCCTCCGGCATTCATTTGATATTGGCCACACAGCGCCCGTCGGTAGACGTGATCACCGGCCTGATCAAAGCCAACATCCCTACACGCATCGCTTTTCAGGTGTCATCCAAAATCGACTCACGCACCATTCTTGATCAAATGGGCGCCGAACAACTGCTCGGCCACGGTGACATGCTGTTTCTCGCGCCCGGCACCGGCATACCGATACGCGTGCATGGCGCATTCGTTGCCGACCACGAAGTGCATAAAGTCGTAGCGCAACTCAAACGCGCTGGCGCGCCGCAATACCTCGAAGAAATCCTGCAAGGCGAAGACCTGGGCGGGGGCGATTATCTCGGTGAAGATCAACCGCCCGGTGGTGGGGGCGGTGACTCTGACCCGCTCTACGACCAGGCACTGCGCATCGTCACCGAATCACGCCGCGCATCCATCTCCGGCGTGCAACGCCGCCTCAAAATCGGCTATAACCGCGCCGCGCGGCTCATAGAAGAAATGGAACGCACCGGCGTCGTCGGCCCCTTGCAATCCAACGGCACCCGCGAAATATTCGCGCCGCCACCACCGTCGAATCATTAACCAAGGCATTCCACGAAGAGTCTATGTCATTTCTGAAAGAATTCAAACAACGTGTACGTCATCTCAAAGCTGAAACTTTTGCGCTTTACCTTGCCGCGCGTCACCCATCGACGCCGTGGTACGCAAAAATGCTGGTCGCTTTTATCGTGGCTTATGCGTTGAGTCCCATCGACCTGATTCCGGATTTCATACCCGTGCTGGGCTATCTCGACGATCTTATCTTGATTCCGATAGGCATTGCCTTAGCCATCAAGTTGGTGCCACCCGCCGTTTTAACTGAATGTCGGGCGCGATCACAAGAAGCCCTGGTGAACGGCAAACCCGTAAGCCGCATCGCGGGCGCTGTCATTATCACGCTATGGCTTGTTTTGGCAGCGCTGGGCATCGTATGGGGCTACGAGACATTCGCACCCACCGCTACCGCTGCTGCGGCCCCATGAAAATAAACACTGGTGTACAACACAACATGATCAACTGGCTCACTCGCCCACTGCTTTTTATTACTCTGCTATGCACCGCCAGCCTCGCGCATGCCGCAAACGGTGATGAACGCATCCAGCAATTCTTCACTGAGGTAAAAAGCCTGCGTGCCGACTTTGAACAAACCGTTACCGATAGCAAAGGCAAGGTTATCCAGGACGCCAAAGGCACCTTCGTGTTGCAACGCCCCGGTAAATTTCGTTGGGATTATCGTGCGCCCTATCCGCAACTAATTGTCGCTGACGGACGTAAGTTGTGGATTTATGATCCTGACCTGGAACAAGTCACCGTCAAACAACTCGACAGCGTACTCGGCAGCACTCCCGCGCAACTCTTGAGCGGCGCACGTTTTCCCCAGCAAGATTTCACTGTTATTTCATTGGGTACACGTAACAGTCTTGACTGGGTTGAGCTCACACCCAAAGCCAACGAAAAGGATTTTGAAAAAGTGCAACTGGGCTTTGATCAACGCGACCTGCGCATGATGACCATCACCGATAACTTCGGCAATACCACGCACCTGAAATTCAATAACCTGCAACGCAACCCCACCATTGAGGCCAGCGCGTTTGTATTTACGCCGCCCAAGGGGGCGGATGTGGTCGGCGAATAAGGGTCTAATTTTCACCCATCGAACCACTAAAATTTAACGCGCCGCGCGACGCCACTTGAGTTGAAACTCAAGCTCTTCCTCCCCTCCGGCATTACGCTCGTGCTCGATACTGATGATCGCAGCGGCTGGCGCGCGCACTGTTTCTCCCGCCACGCGAATGGTGAAAGGCTCGCCCCGTTCCAAGGCGTCCGCGAGTCGGCGCAGTTTGGCGACGAATGTCCGCGTCGAATATGTTTTTTCAATATCACGCTTTTTCTTGCGTTTCATCATCCGCACTCCTTATTTTTTACTCTTACATTCCAATTTTATTTCAAAAATGCATTATTACTCCATCTCCCGCCCTGCGGGAGATGGGATAACCCAGCTTTTCCATTGGCTCTCGTCACGGACATCGCTTCATGGCTCGCTGATCTCCAGCGCGGTGATTTCCGAGCCTAGCCGTGAAACCTTCGTGAAACGGAACGTGAACTGCTCGTTCCTGCGGCGGTAAAGGTAGGTCTCCTCAGCGGGAGAGGCGGAGGTCACTTGCCCGGTAAAATCCCGTTGCGCCATTTCGCGGACGTAGAACGCGATGACCTGTCCAAACTCGGCGCGCGCCTGGTAGCCGACAGTCCTTTTCTGTCCGACGAGACTGTAGGCGACTCGCGCCATACCGGGGAAGCGCGGAATGTCCGCCAGATCCTGACCACCCACGTCCTCTGCAGGCATAGCCGCGCCGGGAATCAGGCTCTCGAACTGGCGCGCCAGCTCGGGCGCGGATTCGGCGACCTTGTCAGTGACCGTCGGCAGTGTCTCCTGCGCCTTGCGCACGGCCTGAGCCGCGAGCTGCTCGCCGCCGGCCAACCAGCGCGGCAGATGGTCGGAGACAAGGCCAACCCCGGCCACCACCGCCCACACCAGCAACGCCAGTAACACAAGGAATCCGATACCGCTCGCAACGAAAATGCTTTTCATGGATTTTCGATCCGAGATGAGTTTGGCCAACCAGAAAAACCTGCTCACGCCCCCCGCACCATGGCCATGACGCTGCCCATATCGAGCGTGCCCGCTTTCTGCTGAATTTGCGGCAGGTATTGCGTCTGCATCTGTTTGGCGGGAGCCAGCAGGTTCTGGAACGTGTCTTTCAGCAGCGCCGTGCTCATCACCCTCCCGCCGGCGTAATAGCGTTTGGCGAGTTGCCCCAGCGCATAGGTGCTGGCGAAGGAGAAAGCCATGCCTGTGGCAGCGCTGCCGACATTGCCGAGCAGACCACCCGCCGCCTTGCCAAGCAGGCCGCCGAGCAGCTTGCGCCCGAACTGTTCGAGGTATTGCGAAGTGAGCCCGACGCCCACAGTAGCGATGAACTCCTTGATGTGGCCCTGGTCGAGTTCGACGCCATGGGCCTTGCCGATGCCATACACCATCTTGATCTGCAGCGGGATGATGGCCAGCGACGCCCAGGACTGGGGCAACAGTTCCAGCGCGCCATTGAGGATGGCGTGATTGAGGATGGATTTGTCGAGCTCCGCCGCACAGGGATGTGCTAGTGTCGCGGGAGGCAGGATGCCGGGAGCGACCGCCGCGGTCACATTCGGCTGGGCCGCCACCACCGGGCCTGCCGTGGCGACGACGCCTGCCGCCATGGCAGGTGCCGCCGCTTCGGTGAGATCGACGAAGGCGTCGGCTTCGCGCTCGAAGGCGGCGGTCTGTCCCGCATCGAGCTTGAGCATGGCCTTCAGTTCATTCAGGAAGCGGCGCTCGGCATCGTTCTGGCGCCCGTCGGCATCGCAGACACACACCGCCATCTCATAGGCGAGCTGGCGGTGCTCGGGGTCGGTCAGCGCGGCGGCAGCGCGGCTCAAACTGACGCGCTTGAGCAGCACGTCCTGATACAGACGTGAGATGTCGGGGGCACCTGCCTCGTTGGCCAGCGATTCGGCCAGTTGACGAATCTGCTCGCGTTCGCGGTCGTCCTTGCTGCCATCGGCAAAGGCGGCGAGCAGGGCAATGGCAAGGATGGATTTTTGCTGTTCGGGGTTCACGGGCGGTCTCCGGTCTGGTTGGGGGTCTGGTTGAGCATGTCGGTTAGTTTTAGCCCGGCGAGTTGCCGCACGGCACGGGCAATATAGTAGAGCACGGCCATCATCATCAGCATCGATGGAAGAGCGATCATCGGGTAGCTCATCAGGGTGAGTCGACCGAGCTCCTCGTTGAAGGCTTGGCTTCCGGCCGGGCTGGTGACGATCCAGGTCGCCAGGACATAATTCATGGCTGAGGAGAAGAAGAAGGTGCTGCCGAGCAGCCAGGTGGCGGTCTGCAAACGGGCTTCAAAGTCCTGCTCAGTTCCCCGTTCTTCCAGGTGTTGCCGCACGCGCGCCACATCAATCAGCACCGGGTTGTAGAGCAGGGTTTTGATCAGCGGATAGCGGGTGCGGGTGGAGACGAGCACGGCCAGACCGATCAGGCCGGGAATGGCGGCCTCCTTCACGGCCAGCCATTGCGTATCCAGTTGCAGCAGGCCGATGCCGCCGGTGAGCAGGACGCTGATCAGACCCAGCAAGGCGATGAAGTTGAATTTCCGGTATTTCAGCAACTCGAACAGCCCCCAGCCGAGGGGAAAAGCCAGCGCCAGCAACAGCGCCCGCGCGGCGCCCAAGTCTGCCGCGCCGCTGAATTTCATCAGGATAACGGAGGGAATGACGATGCTGACCAGCAGGTCA
>JANOOA010000323.1:0-1502 GCA_031421115.1 Gammaproteobacteria bacterium
GCCACCCAAGGGGCTGCGTGATTTATGGGACAAGCTGCCGGTGTTCAAGCAGGTGTTGAACATGGCGCCCAAAGTGTTGAGCCATGCACCCTGCCAGGAGCATGTCATCAATGCGGCAGAGGTTGATCTATCTAAGCTGCCGATTCAAACCTGCTGGCCGGGCGATGCCGGGCCACTGATTACCTGGGCGCTGGTAGTGACGAAAGGCCCGCACAAAGAGCGGCAGAATCTGGGCATTTATCGCCAGCAAGTGATAGCCCGCAACAAAGTCATCATGCGCTGGCTGGCGCATCGCGGCGGCGCGCTGGATTTTCGGGATTGGCAAATTGCCCATCCCGGCCAGCGTTTTCCGGTCGCGGTGGCGCTGGGTGCTGACCCTGCCACGATTCTGGGCGCGGTGACGCCGGTGCCCGATACCTTGTCTGAATATGGATTTTCCGGATTGTTACGCGGTTCCAAGACCGAAGTGGTGAAATGCCAGACCAATGATTTGCAGGTTCCCGCCAGCGCCGAGTTTGTGCTCGAAGGCTATATCGAGGCCGGAGAAGTCGCGCCGGAAGGCCCGTTTGGTGATCATACCGGCTATTATAACGAGGTGGAAACCTTTCCGGTATTCACCATCGAACGCATTACCCATCGCAGCAACCCCATTTACCACAGCACTTACACGGGTCGTCCCCCTGATGAACCGGCGGTGCTGGGCGTGGCGCTCAATGAAGTATTCGTGCCGATTTTGCAGAAACAGTTTCCGGAGATCACTGATTTTTATTTGCCACCTGAAGGATGTTCCTATCGCCTTGCCGTGGTCAGCATGAAAAAACAATACCCCGGTCACGCCAAGCGCGTGATGCTGGGCGTATGGTCTTTTCTGCGGCAATTCATGTATACCAAATTCGTCATCGTCACGGATGACGATATCAACGTGCGTGACTGGAAAGACGTGATCTGGGCCATGACCACGCGCATGGATCCGGCGCGCGACACAGTGATTATTGAAAATACGCCGATTGATTACCTCGATTTTGCCTCGCCGGTATCGGGTCTGGGCTCTAAAATCGGTTTTGATGCCACCAACAAATGGAAGGGTGAAACCAGCCGCGAATGGGGGGTGCCCATCGAGATGAGCAGTGATGTGAAGCAGCGGGTTGATGAGATATGGGAAGAGTTGGGAATTCTAAAAAATAGTTGACAAAAATGGTTGACATTTTTCTGCGTTCGCACTAAAACTTATTACGGCATGATTAATAATGGCATTCTGAGCAACGTGGGGAGGGGAGCCAGGATTCCTCACGTTGTTCGGAATGACGGAGTTGTTGCTCGACCATAAGCGATGTGCGCATAATGAAATCGCCCCATAAAAAAACAACAAAGGCATGTCATTTAGCAACACAGGATGCAGCGCAAGCAGCTTTTTTGCTGCTGCTGCGTGATCTGGTGCGTGCTTATCAACGCTTCGAAGATTATTCCTCAACGCATGTGCGCAGCTTGGGTCTTACTCCGGC
>JANOOA010000324.1:0-8361 GCA_031421115.1 Gammaproteobacteria bacterium
GTAATTAGGCGTTTGTGACCATAACACTACTCCCACACCGAGTGCCACGCTGGCAGCCAGACCGAGCATTAATCCCAGTTGCCGCAGCATCGGTAAACTACCGAAACCGCGCATCGATGCCGACATATTTTCTGTTTTAGCGGTTGCCATTTTTAGTTTCGCTTGCCTGGTTATGGAGCCACATGCCCTCTCCCAAACGTGAGAGGGGGCACAACACTAAATGTCTATAAATTTACATAGGCATGCTCATGACTTCCTGATAAGCAGACACCAGTTTATTTCGCACTTGGGTCATGGCCTGGAATGAGATGCTGGCTTTTTGCAAACTGACCATGACTTCGTCAAGATCAGCTTTAGCATCTCCAGCTTGAAAAGCCTGCGCCAGACCGCCTGCATGCTGTTGAGCGGCATTTACATTTTCAATGCTGCTCCGCAACAGACCGGCAAAATCGGCCTGTCCGGTTGGCATGTTTTCACCTAAACTCGGCTTTTGCTGCGCCTGGGTCGCCATGCTACGCATCTGTACCAATAATTGATTTACATCTATCGTATTACTCATAAATATTCCCCTTATCTAGTCGGGTATGGCAACGCCAGCTTCACGCAACCGCGCCAATTTATAGCGTAATGTACGTGGGCTGATACCAAGGCGTTTTGCAACATCGCCGCGATTGCCCTGCGCGGCCTGCAATGCATCAACAATCAACTGTTGCTCATGCGCCTTCAAATCACCTTCGAGCAACGCAGACTCTTGAGCATTATTACTGTCCGGAAACGATGAATTCATCGGCTGGGGTGAAAATTGAAAACATAAATCCTGCAAACTAATCACGGCGCCTGATTTCATGATCAATGCGCGCTGTATGACATTATCCAGTTCACGTACATTGCCTGGCCAGGAATAACTGATCAGTTGCTCAATCGCATTTTCTGAAAATGTGGGCGGTTCTTGCGCATCCCTGCGCCCACCGCACTTGGGCATCCTGCCCGGCGGAAGCGCTCCACCACCGTGATAATGACGCTCTATAAAACGCATCGCTAACGGTACAATATCCTGCTTACGTTCTCGTAATGCTGGAATATGTAATGGAAAAACATTTAAACGGTAAAAAAGATCTTCACGGAAACGGGTATTCGCGACTTCCTCACGCAAATTTCGATTAGAGGTCGCTACAATCCGCACATCCAGCGCAATCATTTTGTGGCCGCCCAAACGCTCAACTTCACGCTCCTGTAAAACACGTAATAGTTTTGCTTGCAGGCCCAGGCTCATTTCAGAAATTTCATCCAGCAGTAGCGTGCCCCCCTGTGCCTGCTCAAACTTGCCTGGCGAGGCATGATAAGCACCGGTAAAAGCACCTTTTTCATAACCGAATAATATTGCCTCCAGCATATTCTCAGGAATAGCCGCGCAATTAATTGCCACAAACGGTGCCGATGCGCGCGGAGAGTGGCGATGAATAAACTGCGCCAACACTTCCTTGCCAGTGCCACTTTCGCCACTGATCAATACCGTGGCATCACTGCCTGCTACACGACGCGTCAAATCCATCACCTCGCGTGTGCGTGGGTCCACCGCAATCACGTCCGGTTCATTACTGTTATCGGCCAGGGGTGCGATATGACGACTCACCATGGCCACCAGCACTTCTGCTTCGAAAGGTTTTACCAGATAATCCACGGCTCCATCATGCATGGCCGCAACCGCCTGAGATATGGTTCCATGCGCTGTCATTAACAACACGGGTAATGCCGGACGCTGTGCCTTGATGGCTTTAAGCAAACTATGTCCATCCATAGGGCGCATTTGCACATCGCTGATCACCATGCCCACATTGTGCTTTTCCAGCATCTGCAATGCAGCATGCCCATCGGCTGCAGCCGTGACTTCATAACCGGCTAATTCCAGGGTATCGCATAATGCTTCGCGCAACGCGGCATCATCTTCCACTACTAATACGCGTGATACTGCGATGCTCATGCTACCTCCTGATGCGCAACAATTTCTGCCATCGGCAGACGTATCGTAAATGAACATCCCGCACCTGGGGTTGAATCCAGCCAGATTTCACCATGATGCCCTTGCACGACGGCACGCACCACGGCCAACCCTAATCCGGTGCCCGATGAACGTGTGGTAAAGAACGGTTCAAAAATACGTTCTCTAATATGCTCAGGAATGCCGGGGCCGTTATCACTCAACTGCAAATACACCGCCTGATCATCGCTCCTGATGTTGATGCGTAACAATACGCCCTGGCCGCATGCCTGAATGGCATTGGTGGCAAGGTTCAGCAAGGCTGCCAGCAGTGCATCCTTGTTTCCGTTCAAGTGCAAGGCGTCAGCAGCCTCAACCACTTCAAGCGTTCCTGCGCAGCGCTGTAACTGCGGCTCAATGACGTGACGAAATTCATTGATCAATGTGGGAATGGATACTGCACTGCTCAGGGCACTGCCCAAGCCATGACCCTCGGCATTATTCAGAGCGCCACCCCGCGCAAACATTAACATGTCATTCACCATTTTTTCGATGTGACGCAAACTGGCCAGAGATTTCTCCGAAAATCGCCGTTGCTCGAGCACATCAAGATCACTGCGGAACAGGTTAGAGGTATACAACATGGCGGAAGACAACGGGGTGCGGATCTGATGCGCAAGCGAGGCAGCCATTTCACCCATTGAGGAAAGACGCTGATGACGCGCCAACTGTTCCTGCAAGGCGCGCGTTTCGGTAAGGTCGTTGATAAGTAAAATCTGGCCCGGCTGTGAGCCAAGCGAGCGCGTGGAAATGCCGACCCTGCGGCCGTCATGCAACGACACTTCGTGACCATCGTCGGAACGCGGCGCAAAGGCACGATCAATGACATCCAGCCAGCGCATGGCTTGTAATGGCGCGCCCAACAACTCTATTGCGGCCGGGTTGCACTCCTGCACATAGCCCGCGCCATCAAGCACCACCACGCCGCCCGGCAGGGCATTCAGCAGGTGCTCAAGACGATTGGCAAGATGTTCTTTTTCAGTAAAATGAGTAAGGCGCTCACTGCGTGCCGTGGCTAATTCAGCAGTAAGCTGAACCACACGGTCTTCCAGCACGCGATAAGACGCGGCAAGCTGCTCTGAAACCTGAGTGAAAAGCTGAAATGCACTGGCCAAATCTTGCGCCAACGGTGTATGTGCTGGAATCGTCACGATTCTCACTCCCGCTGTTATGCTGAAAAAAGGGAATAACTCCCTCGCCTACAGCTTCAGAGCAAGAACCGTGCCTTATAATATAAATACAGTTGAATCAATAAGCTAATGGACTACACAGCAACAGCCTGTCAAAGTTATGGCGCTTCATCCCCACGATGCAGGCCATATTTACGCAATTTTTCCACCAAGGTCGTGCGGCGCAGCTTAAGACGCTCGGCAGCATGCGCCACGACCCCACCGGCGTCTTCCAATGCCTGGCGAATCAAGTCGTATTCCAGATTATGCAAATGCTCTTTCAAATCAAGACCGTCACGCGGCAAGCGTGGCAGCACGGAGATTTTATCATGGCTGGCCTGAAAAGATTCTTCAGTCACCAGGGGGGCCTCCAGCGCCATCATAGAGTGCGAATTTACCGCCCCACCGGCGCCCCCCGCCGTGCGGAATTTATCCGGCATGTCCTGCACGTCTACCACGCCATAGGGATGCATGATCACCAGACGTTCGATGAAGTTCGCCAGTTCACGCACATTGCCCGGCCAGTGGTATTGACACAGCGCCATCATTGCCGCAGGCATCAAACGCACTGAACCGCGCTTTTCATGCTCAAGGCGCGTAATCAACTCAGCCACCAGCAGCGGAATGTCTTCAAGACGCTCGCGCAACGGCGGCATTTCAATGGGGAATACATTGAGGCGATAATATAAATCTTCGCGGAACCTGGCTACTTTAATCGCTTCTTCGAGATTGTGATGAGTCGCAGCAACAATTCGCACATTAGCGGTGATGGTTTTATTGCTGCCCACCCGCTCAAAGGTGCGCTCTTGCAACACACGCAGCAGCTTCACCTGCATGTGCAAACTCATGTCGCCGATTTCATCAAGAAACAGCGTGCCGCCTTCTGCCATTTCAAAGCGCCCTTGCCGGGCGCTGATAGCGCCGGTAAACGCCCCTTTCTCGTGACCAAACAATTCGCTTTCCAGCAACTCCGCAGGAATCGCACCGCAATTGATCGGCACAAAGGGTTTGGCGCGGCGTGAGGAATTATAATGCAGGTTACGGGCTACCACTTCCTTGCCAGTGCCCGACTCACCCAGAATCAGCACCGTTGCATCCGAGGGAGCGACCTGCTCAATGAGTTTGCGCACATGTCTGACGCTACGGCTGTTCCCCACCAGACTACGAAATAATTCGGGAGAGCGGTCTGGACGCAGGCTTGCGGGATGCTCGCTGCCACGCATGGCCGTGCGGTACGCCTGCGCCTGTTGCAGCAATGTCGTTAATGCACGGTATTTTACCGGAGCCTCAAGATAACCAAACACGACGGCTCTAAGAGATTCCGGATACTGGGTTTCTTCCCGACCATCACCTACCAACATAATGGGCAGATTCGGGTAACGCGCCTTGATCGCACGCACTACCTCTAGCTGAGCCTCATCAGACCCACAATTACCGAGCAGCACTGCCGCTACCACATCAGGCCCAAAATCAATCCCGGGCACGTTGTCTTGCCACGCGCCTGGTGCAGCAATCTGCACCGGGCCGTACTCAATAAACTCGAGTATCGCTTTAAGACTTAGACATCTTTGCTCATCTGCATCGATGACCAGCACACTAGACGATGACATTACAACCCCCATACACGTTAATCAAGCCCGGTTTTATTACCTGATGTTCGCGCCCTCTCCCGCACGCGGGAGAGTCAGATGCTTGAGCTACTGTATAGCCTAGTTAAACACTGATAAAGACAGAAGTCAAAATTTTGTCGGTGGGTAAAGTTGGATATTTATCAGGGCGTTATCGAAAGCGGGGGGAAGATTGCCACAAAGACCCTATTTAACAGAGGAAATTCACATGTTTTCAGTCAGTTACGGAACATGTTGCATGCGGCGGGCATGCGCAACGTGGCGGCGATGATGGCGGAAAATCAGCTTGCCCAAGCCATCGCATACGAGCTCGCTCAAACCTTCAAAAGCCACCCCCACCTTAAATGCCCCTGGCAGGGGCTGCACGGCCTGCACCTTGCCATACAGCACGATGGCGCGGGGATATTTACGACTGACATACATCTCTATTTTTACTGCGGCTCCCACATCAGGGGCAGACAACCCATCCCATTGAATGGCCTCGGTATTAAAGCTGACGCTAACGGATTCCGGCAAAGTGATGTGATGTGTCAACATCTGACCCACCAGATCCAGCACCAGGTTGAGCTTAAAATCAATCCGCTGCATTCCCTGAGCCATTATATCATGCTCCTCGCCCGCTTCCGGAAAGTGTTCATCCAGCAAGGCGATGGTTCGCAAGATGTCTTCACTTTCCTCCTGGCATTGAATACGCTGCCTCTCAGTCGGCGCGTGCGTGAGCTGGGTGCAGCGCAGCGGCATGACGTCTTCACATACCAAACCGGTTGCGCCAGGAATCAAGGGTAAGTTATTCATTCTGAAAAGATACAAGATACGGGGGGGAAAAGACAGGGGTATTTGAAAAAATCCCCCTCGATCCCCCTTTTTCAAAGGGGGAGGCTATATCATCCACCTCTGCCCCCTCGCACGCTCTCCCCCCTTTGAAAAAGGGGGGTTAGGGGGGATTTTCATAAGCCTGCATGGCGCGGTGCGCCTGATGAAGCTGGCGCATGCCATTAGCGGCCTGCTGCCGCCCCGCTTCACTCAGCGCAATAATTTGCTGGTCAATCGCAAGGATTTCGCGGATCGCCTCCGCCACTCCCGGCGCTCGCTCCGCAGCAAGCGGTGGCGAAAACAAGGCAGCGATCAGATCTTTCCTGGCTTCTTCCAATGATACCAGGGTCTGCCAATCTTCAGCCTGCGCCACTTGCAGCATGTGCTGAGTCAATTCCAGCAGAGTGCTTAAGGGCGGTTGCTGGCTCATGCCCGTGCTCATATCTGGCTTCATAACGGCCTTACCGGGTCGCTTCCGTGGCAGCGGCCAGGGCTGCACTCACGGCGTGTGGCGTATTACGCAGTTCGTCAGGAATATGATCCCATGCATCCTTTATAGTGCGTAACAGCGTAGAGACTTCACTGAGAATTTCCACATCATTATGCAAATTAGCCTGTACTAAACGCTGCTGCATATATTCATACAAGGTCTCAAGGTTCTGAGCAATTTCGCCACCGGTGTCTTTATCCAGGCTGATGCGCAACCCATCAATTATAGATATCGCCCAACCAATGTGACTGCCTTTCAAAGCCACTTCACCGCGCCCCATATACCCGCGTGCCAACGCAATTTTCTCCAGCGTACCATCAAGCAACATCAGGATTAACCTATGTGGGGTAGCGCACGCTACGCCTGACTGTGCACTCACTTGACTGTATTGTTGCAAAGCGGAATTTTTTCCAGAATAATTCACTGTGATCCCCCTTGAATGGATTTAAACAAATACCGTAGGCTACCTGGCCTACATTTACCGACAATGTTGGTGATGTAATGTTGAGGCTCACTACGCCCACCACAACCCGCACTCTCTGAATATAGCCATTTCTTTTTCATGCATTTTTCGACACGTTAGCGCAAGGTGTTATTAGAAATAATAGCGAGCTGCTGCGTCAAAAAACTGCTGGTTTTGGTCATGCTGCTGATGGACAAATCAAGCGCGGTGAATTGGGCGCGATAACGAATTTCGATTTCCACCATGCGCCGCTCCAGCACCGCGCGTTGACCGCCGATATCCTTGATAGATTGATCGAGACCCTTGGTGCGCGACGAGAGAGAGCCCTCCGTACCGAGCAACGTGCTCGCCAGTTTTTCAAACTGGTAGGCGTACCCTTGAGAATAATTAACCGTGCCGCGAGCGCCAATACTGCCGCCAGTGATCTTGATGCTAATCCCTTCGGACGCATTACCTGCGGGACTTGTGAGAGATTGCCCGGAGCTGGTCGCCGCCACACCGTTGATGCTGCCTACTGTATCCAGCCCCACTGTGATTACCCCGCCGCCATTAAATGCGAGGTTTGCCTGGCCCGTGCCACCGCTGATGCTGACAGCGGATGATGAGCCATAACGGTTCGACATGATCTTTAGAACACCGGCTGACTCGGTGACCGTCACTGTCGATCCGGCCGCAACAAATCCAGCAGCGCTATTGATCTTTGATTGCACCTCGGCGGCAAGCGCTGCTGCACTGGCATAGGTCGCCGGTGCCAAGGTAACGGTTGCGCTGAGGCCATCCAGTTGCACCAGCAGTGCATCGTTAGTGCCTGTGGTGATGGCAAGACCCGCCAGACCCGCGCCGACAACATTGCCTTGGGTAGCCAGTTGCGTGACATTCACGTCGTACGCGCCTGAGGCGGTTTTGCTGGTGGCGCCGGAATAGGCAATCAGGCTGTCTTTGATCTTGCCTGCTGCAGCAAAGAGCCCGGTAAATTCACTGAAATTGCTGTCCAGCGCCGCCTGCAGCTTGGCGCCATCGACTGCCAGCGAACCGTCCTTTTGCAAGGTGACGCCGATGTGAGACAACAGCGAGAATGCACTGGCTCCTCCCGCCACGGGCGCGGATAACACACCACGGAGCTGGATTTCGATGGTGCGCACGGCGGCCTCGCCGTTGAGGATGGTGCCTTGCTTGGTGGCCGCATTGTAGGCCGCTGCATCTTTCAGTGTCTTGCTAATGTCGTTGTAGGACTTGACGAATGAATTCACGGCACTCGACACCGATGCCGTATCGCGCGACACACTGATATTGGTCGTGCTGCCGCTATTGGTTTTGGCCAGATTGAGTGTGACACCCGCAATCACATCGCTAATCGTGTTAGTGGCCACGGAAACAGCGATGCCATCGAGTTTGAATTCAGCGTTCTGGGCAGTTACTGTTTGCATTAACGCCTGACCCGCAGGAGCAGCGGCCGGATTGTGCGCGAGCAGGGTAGACAGTGCCGCATCACCCGTCACCGAGACCTTGACACTGTTGGCCTTGCCGGAACTGGCTTCCGTCAGCACCAGACGATGTGGCGAAGTACCGCCGTCATTGACGATAGTCGCGCTAACGCCGATCTTGGCGCTATTAATCGCATCGCGGATACCGGACAGTGAATTGTTGGTGGCATCTATGGTAACGGTCTTCACGCCCGAGCCATTGGTGGTAAAACTGGCACCAGTATATTTGCCGGTAACGGTGTCGAGGGTGCCGCCAGCAATGGTGCCAATGTCAAA
>JANOOA010000325.1:0-7415 GCA_031421115.1 Gammaproteobacteria bacterium
GTACTTTGGCAGCGCATCCGCTGCCAGGTGGCTTCGTACAGTGTTCACAGCGCATCCCACCTCTTCGGCAATCTTGCGCAAGCTCATGCCGTGCTTCCTCAATACTTCAATTTCCACATACACCTCGTCTGTAATCATGGCCGCTTCCAAAATCCGGCCATCTTCTCAATTCGGTGTATCAGTTTTCAATCGGCACTCTGTATCAATTTACATCCGGCAGTGACACAAATCATGCGCCAGCAGGGGCCAAGGGCCCAAGGTGTTCCATACTCGTTGATCTCGCGGCTCGACGTTGAATTCATGCCGTCAGTGGAAGCACTTTATGCCGCTCGCGCTGACAAGCTAACGACAGTCTTCTCGGGCCCTAACAATGGTGGCAAGACGCTCCTATTAAAGCAACTATTCCTTCTCGTTGGGCAGGGAGGATATCTGCTCGCCTGTAACCGCTTTTCCCATGTGGATGTCCTTAATACCCGAAAAACAGAGGAACACGAGCACCGTCGCTACTACGATAATTTTGCCCAGAACTACTACATGTCTCAGCAGAACACTGAGGACAATGAGTTGAGGCTGGAGCAGGTGATCACCACACTCAAGGATACGCAACGGGGCGAGCTGTTCAAACTCGGTAAGGAATTGCTGGGGAACGAATTTTCGTTGAAGCGCACCGACCCAGAAAATATGTTCAGCCCCTTCTATGTGGACATGGATGGTGAGAACCTGCGGTACGGCAGTAGCGGTACACGGCTGCTCCTCACGCTACTCGGTGTTTTACTGGATAAGCGGTTCTCAGTCATTCTGATAGACGAGCCGGAAATCGGCCTAAGCCCACGCATCCAAGCAGCGCTGGCGCGCTTCCTCTACAACCCGGAGCAGCGTCGCCAGTTCTGTCCCCACCTGCAGCATATCTACGTAACCACGCACTCGCACCTGTTGTTGGACAGGGGCGTACTGGGTAATAACCATGTCGTCACGAAGTCTGGAAATACGGTGTCCGTTAAGCCGATAGGGTCGGTTAGTGAGTTTCACCAACTGCAATTCAATATGCTAGGCAATGAGTTGGAGTCAGTCTTCCTGCCCTCGGCAATAGTAATAGTCGAAGGTGAATCGGATGCTATCTTCCTGAGCAAGATCGTGCAACTGCACGTCCCAGACCGCAGGGTATCAATCGTCCGCGCACAGGGTGAGGGGGAAGTTTTGAAGAAACTGAATTTCTTTCAAGAGGCGTTCGGGGACTTGGTAACCAGCCCATACCGAGACAGGCTGTTTGTAGTGCTCGACAAGCAAATCAGTGTACGCATTCCACGCATTGAGAGTCAGGGCGTCCCCAAAGACAATGTGGTTCATCTAACCAAGAACGGCATCGAGTATTTCTATCCTCATGAGCTAGTAGCTGCGGCCTACCGCTGCAATATTGAGGATGTGGCGATGTGGAAGTTCGAACAGGACACGATCGAGTTTAATGGTATTTCGAAGACAAAAAAGGAATTGGCACAGTGCGTTGCTAATGCACTGACGCATTCTCATCTGCTAGACCCAGAGATAAGTGATCTGGTTGTTAGGATTCAGGCGGCTTGTAATTAACAAAGGGAAAACCGAAACAACAGGGGTAGACCACTGTTGTTCTGTGCTCTGAAGAATATCTAAAGCAAGCGTAGCGTGCGCTGTGCGCACGAAATGGGTGTGGCATGCTACGCGCAAGGTACCACTACGCGCAAGGTACCAGGTCTTGCAATGCAACATACCCATTTGCAACGTACTGGGGTCACATCTCAATACTGTTCGGCTAAGCAACCTTTCGCGCAGAACAAGCATGTTAACTTGTTGATTTATATTTGGTGTTTTCATCTAACCGAACAGTATTGGGTCACATCTTGATTTTTGACATTATGCGGAGTACCCCAGGTGCCAAGTCTTGCATTAACATATAACATCTGTTAGCAATGGTGTTTCAAATGGGTATGTTGCATTGCAAGACCCGGTACCGTGGTACTCCCGAGGGTTTCAAGACACCCGCAGGCAACAGCAGACAGGGCGAAGAGTTGGAATGGCAAGCCGTGTCAAACGTGCCTGGGTGGTGGCAATGGAAAATGCACCGATGGTTTCGTTGGAAAACTCCTCGCCCACCTGCCTGATGTTCTCCATGTCGCGCAAAATGCGCTCCGCTATCGCCAGCACCTCCTTGCCCGGTGACGTCAGCTCGGTCAGGCGCTTGGCGCCGCGTTCGAAGATATGTACATTCCCTTCTTCCTCCAGCAAATGGATCTGATTGCTGATGCCGGGCTAGGGCGGTGTGCAGTTTTTTTGGCGGTGGCCGAAACACTGAGTTCCGAGCGCGCCACTTCACGGATGTAACGCAATTGCTGAATATTCAATCGCCGCTTTTTAGGATAATATAATATTAAATTATAAGTTAAACATATTTTATTACTTTTTATTCTAAGCTAACTCCCCTATAGTGCGCTCCACGTGCATTACACAACTCCAGGGAGATTATCGATATGCGTTGGTGGTTAACAGGATTATCTGGTTTGATTTTGTCATTCGCAACAGGTTCACACGCCTTCGCGGATACAGTTATACGCGTCGGGCATCTTCCCAATCTCACCCACCCTCAGGCGTTGGTGGGGCGGGAGACGGGTGAATTTGAAAAGAATGCCGGGGTCAAAATTGAATGGACAGCGTTCCAGACTGGCGGATCCGCGATGGAGGCTTTGCTGGCAGGTGAGCTGGATCTTGCCTATGTTGGCCCCAGCCCCGCACTCAATGTCTATGTCCGCTCCAAAGGCCGCGCGCTACGCGTTATAGCCGGTGCGGCCAGTGGCGGCGTAGCGCTGGTAGTGCGCAAGGATGCGGGCATTCGCACCCCGGCTGATTTGAAAGGCAAACGGGTAGCTGTGCCGGGACTGGGCAATACCCAGGATGTCGCGCTGCGTTCCTGGCTTAAGGCCAAGGGACTGGATACGGGCGGTAGTGTGCAGGTTATGCCGGTCAAAAACCCGGAAATTTTTACCCTGTTCCGGCGCAAGGAGCTGGACGCCGCCTGGGTGCCCGAGCCATGGGCCACGCGCCTGATACAGGAAGCCGGTGGCGCACTGTTTGTGGACGAAAGCACCTTGTGGCCGGAGGGCAAGTTCCCCACCACTCTGCTGGTCGCCCGCACCGATTTTCTGGCGAAAAACCGCGCCTTGGTTAAACGCTTTGTCGCCACCCACATTGATTTGACGGAAGCGATCATTCAGAAGCCTGACGAGGCCAAGCGTACCATCAACGCGCAGTTGGCCAAGCTGATGGGTAAACCTCTGCCCGCAGCGCTATTGGATGGCGCCTTTAGCGGCATCGCCGCCACTTACGATCCCATCCCCAGCGCACTCCTGAAAGCTGCCAGACAGGCTTGGGAGTTGAAATATCTGCCGGGTGCCCAGCCTCCCGATGTGGCGCCTATTTTTGACCTGTCACTGCTCAATGAGGCACTGCGCGAACGCGGCAAACCCTTGGTTGTTACACCTGCCACGGTCAAGCGCTAAGTTAGGAGAAGCTGAATGCCCAAAGTAGAGATCAACGGCGTATCCCAGGTATTCTGGTCGCAATCCGGCGCAGTGCAGGCACTGGCGGAGACGTCCCTGTCGATAGATGAAGGCGAATTTGTCTGCATCGTTGGCCCGTCGGGCTGCGGCAAGTCCACCCTGCTGAACCTGGTCGCAGGGCTGGCAAAGCCAGACACCGGTCAAGTGATCGCAAATGGCAAGCCCGTGACCGGCCCCGGCCCCGACCGCGTGGTGATGTTTCAGGAGTCCGGCCTCTTTCCGTGGCTTAACGTCCTGCAAAACGTCATGTTCGGGCTGAAGATGGCTGGTGTGCCCGAGCCAGAAAGGCGTGAACGTGCCGAAAAGCTGCTGCACATGGTGCACTTGTCGCGCTTCACCCAGGCATGGGTGCATGAATTGTCGGGCGGTATGAAACAGCGCGTGGCTCTGGCGCGGGCATTGGCGCCGAACCCTGATATCTTGCTCATGGACGAACCGTTTGCCGCGCTGGACGCCCAAACGCGAGATATGCTTCACGATGAGCTGGAAGACTTGTGGGCGAGCACCCGCAAAACCGTCATCTTCGTCACCCACAATGTGCGCGAAGCGGTGCGTCTCGGCACCCGGGTCATCGTCATGACCGCCCGCCCGGGCCAGGTAAAGAACATCTATGACATAGACCTGCCCCGCCCCCGCCATATTGAGGACATCGGACTGGTCAAGATCGCGGCGATCATCCGCGACGACTTGCGTGACGAAGTGTTACAGGCCACCCACGAGGAAGGAATAGACTGATGAATACTGTTGCGCACCAAGAACCATCTGCAGCGCTCACCGCTATCTCGCATGCCAGGGCGCGCAAAGACCGGCTCGACCGCTGGCGCATTTATGCTATGCGCGTGGCATTTTTTGCATCCCTGATTGGCCTGTGGCACACATTGGTGTGGCTGGAAATATGGGATGAAATGATTTTCCCCTCATTGCCGCAGGTGACAGAAACACTGTGGCTTGGCATGAGCGACCAATCGCTGCCGGCCGCCATCGCTATCAGCATGCAACGGCTACTGATCGGGTATGGACTGGCGCTGTGCATCGGCATACCGCTCGGCCTGTTGCTGGGCCGTGTGCGCTGGCTGAACGAGACGGTTGGGATGCTTGCGATGGGGTTACAGGCACTGCCGAGTATTTGCTGGCTACCTCTGGCGGTGCTGTGGTTCGGCCTGGGCGAGAGTGCGATGATCTTTGTGGTGGTGATGGGCGCCCTCATGGCGCTGACCCTGGCGACACGCGACGGGGTCAAAAACATGCCGCCACTTTATATGCGGGCGGCCCATGTGCTGGGTGCCAGCGGCTGGCGGTTGTACGTCCATGTAATGCTGCCTGCCACACTGCCCGCTGTACTGACCGGAGCAAAGCTGGGCTGGTCGTTTGCCTGGCGCTCATTAATGGCCGCCGAGCTGCTGCTGGTGGGGGTGGGACTTGGCTCATTGCTGGAGCGAGGCCGCGAACTGCACGATATGTCGCTGGTGGTGGCGGTGATGATAGTCATCATGTTTGTTGGCCTGATGACCGATCGCTGGCTGTTCAGCCGTCTGGAACAACGATTCGTCCATCGCCGCTGGGGTACAGCGACATGACCCTGCATCTGGATCATGCCTGGAAAGGCTCCAGGCATGATCAGGCTACCTTACGTTGCTCAATTACACAAATCCTACCGATTTACCAACATACGCTGGGGTCACATCTTGAATTTTGACATTGTGCGCTAAAAACAACCCATCTTTACAAGCTTGAGGGTGTAAAGCAAGGCATCAAAGCCCGCGTGCCTATATAATCAAGGTAAGATTGTTAAAAATAGGAATATCCATGCAAGACATACTCGCAAAAGCGGCGCACATCAAGCTGGTGATTTTTGATGTGGATGGTGTGCTCACCGATGGCAGTTTGTATTATGACGCGGAAGGCCGCGAGCTTAAGGTGTTTCATTCGCGCGATGGCCATGGCATGAAAATGCTGCAAAATACCGGTGTGGAAGTGGCTGTGATTACGGCGCGCACGTCTGAAGCGGTATCGCACCGCATGGCGGGGCTGGGCATCAAGCATGTGTATCAAGGCCAACAAGATAAACACGCGGCGTTTCAAAGCCTGCTGGTCAAGCTTGATCTCGATGCCAGCCAGGTTGCGTATGTGGGTGATGACGTGATTGATCTGCCGGTGATGTTGCATGTGGGCCTGGCGATTGCAGTTCAGGATGCGCATTCGCTGGTAAAGCATCATTGCCATTGGCAAACGCCGAGCATGGGCGGGCGCGGTGCGGCGCGCGAGGTGTGTGAGTTGATTATGGAAGCGCAACACACGTTTGAAGCGCAGATGCGCGTTTACCTGACGCCTGAGCCTGTCTGATGCCATTTTTAATTCAATCAGCGAATAACTTTATCCCCTCTCCCGCAAGGCTGGAGAGGGAGTAATAATGCATTTTTGAAATAGAAATTGGAATGATACTTTGATATGGATATTATAAAGAATAATTGGCGCTGGGGATGTGCTGCGTTGGCGCTTGCCGCGCTTGCGGCTTTCAGTGGCTGGTTGCTGCAAACGGCGGAACAAGCTGCACCAGTACGCGCCAGCGGTGAGCGTCACGATCCGGATTTTTATCTGAAAGATTTTACCCTCACCACCATGGATAAAAGCGGCGCGCCGCGCAATCGCCTCGAATCTCCTTACATGGTACATTATGCAGATGATGATACCTCTGAAGTGACCACGCCGCGTATGCAAGTGTTTAGAAAAGATGCGCCTCCCTGGCAGATTGACGCAGGGTCGGGGGTGATACTCTCTGAAGGAAAAGTTGTATTGTTGCGTGATGGCGTAGTAATCAGCCAAAACAATCCGCAGAATGGACAGCACACTACGCTCCGTACCCCGGATTTAACCGTCACGCCCGATAGCGAATCGGCCGAAACTGCCAGTCCGGTGAATTTTACTGACAGTGCCGGCAATGTCGTCGATGCCGTAGGCATGCGCGCTAACTTCAGAGACGAGCGCCTGGAATTGCTTTCTCAGGTACGGGGGAGCTATGTTGCCGCAAAAAATTAATATGATGCGGATTTATTTGGGAGCCTGCCTGTACCTGATTGGGCTGTGGCCGGTCATCAGTGCCGCAATGTCGGGTGATAAAGAACAGCCCATCACCATTGAAGCGGATCGCGTCGATATTGACGATAAAAAAGGTGTGAGCATCTACCAGGGCAAAGTGCGTGTGACGCAGGGCAGCATGGTGATGACGGCCGACACCGTAACTACCCACGCGGTGGGTGACAAGCAGGCAAAACAGCGTGAGCTGGATAAGATCATTGCCGTGGGTGCGCCTGCGCATTTCCGTCAGTTGCTCGATACCAAAGATGCCAAAACTGGCAAGAATGAAGAAATGCGCGGCCAGGCGCTACGCATCAATTACTTCGCACGGGAAGAACGTCTGGTATTACAGGGCGGTAGCCATATATGGAAAGAGGGCGATGAGTTTTCCGGAAATGTTATTGAATATGATGTCGCCCAGGAAACGGTAAAGGCAGCAATGGGAAATGGACAGGCAGGTGAGGCGCCCCAAGAGCGGGTGCATGCAGTGATTCAACCGCGCCGCAAAAAAGACGCCAAGACGCCATGAGCTTTTTTCTGTGAGCCTCATGCCGTGAGTGTTTTGGCCGCACATAATATCGCCAAGCGCTACCGCTCGCGCAACGTCGTGCAGAGTGTATCGCTGCAAGTGAACAGCGGTGAAGTGGTCGGCCTGCTGGGCCCCAATGGCGCGGGCAAGACCACCTGCTTTTATATGATTGTGGGTCTGGTGCCGTGCGAGAGTGGCACTATCACCCTGGATGGCACGGACAT
>JANOOA010000326.1:0-12909 GCA_031421115.1 Gammaproteobacteria bacterium
CCCCTTCTCATTGAGTCGGGGCTGTTTTTTTGTGCGCGCACTCGTCGTTTTTAGGTTAGATACCCGTTAAACCCAGATTGAGTGCTTTGTGCGGTCGCAGTAGAGTGCTAATGGAAAGTATGGGTTAAATACAAGTTTTCACACAATTTGCGAGCCACGGCGGTAGTCATGAAGATGCCTACAATACCTATTATCCTAAATCCGGCAGTTGGCAGGTACCCAACCCTTCGACACGCCCGCTGCGCGGGCTGCTCAGGGTGAACGGGCTACTCATCCATTTGGTGAGCGCCACAAAAAACCGTTCGTGCTGAGACTGTCGAAGCATGGGCGGTTTTTTATCACTTCAACTACCGTTTCCAGGATTATCATCGGCACTATTCTTCGTTGCGCTGCCTCAGCCAAGCCAGCGCACCCAGACCTGCGGCACGCCCACTGGCCAGGCAAGCCGTGAGCAGATAGCCACCGGTGGGCGCTTCCCAGTCCAGCATCTCGCCTGCACAGAACACACCCGGCAAGGTGTTCAGCATCAGGTGTTTATTGAGCGCATCGAAACGGACGCCCCCAGCGCTGCTGATGGCTTCGTCGATGGGGCGTGGCGCCACTAACCGCAACGGCAGCGCCTTGATGGCTGCGCCGAGCCGCACCGAATCGATGAAATCCTGCGGTGGCACGCATTCACGCAGCAACCCAGCCTTGACGCCGTGAATACCCACACGGCTTTTGAGATGCGTTGCGAATGAACGGGAACCACGCTGCTGAGACACGGCGTCGATGACGCGCTGTAATGTCCAATCGGGCAATAGATCAAGATGTATGAACGCCGTCCCGGTGGCGGTAATTTCGTCGCGCAAACTGGCCGATAGCGCATAGATCAAGCCGCCCTCAACACCACTTTCGGTCACCACGCATTCACCTTGCTTGCGGTATGCAGTACCGCCAGATTCTGTAAAAGCCACTGCCACCGGTTTTAAATAATGACCCGCGAACCGCGCACTAAAATGCTCACTCCAGCCCACGTCAAAGCCACAGTTGGACGGTTGCAGCGCGGCGATCGGCACCCCGCGCTGCTCCAGCAGTGGCACCCACGCACCATCGGAACCAAGCCGTGCCCAACTGCCACCCCCCAGCGCTAACACCACCGCCTCGGCATGCACTACTTGCTTTCCTGACGGAGTGGCAAAACGTAACGCGCCATGCCGTGAAGAGCACGGCGCGCTATATGCGGCACCTTCACTCACGCGATCCCAGCCGCACCAGCGATGCCGCACATGAAAACGCACTCCCGTCGCACGCAAGCGATGCAACCATGCACGTAACAGCGGCGCCGCTTTCATTTCGACGGGGAAAACGCGTCCAGAAGTGCCAACAAACGTATCAATACCCAGATCATGAATCCAGTTGCGCAAGGCGTCCGGCCCGAATGCTTCCAGCAATGTCCCCATCTGCGCACGCCGCGTGCCATAGCGCGACAGGAAGAGTTCCAGCGGTTCAGCATGAGTGATATTCAAACCGCCCTTGCCTGCCAGCAAAAATTTGCGTCCGACAGAAGGCATCGCGTCATACACATCAACCTGCGCGCCGCCGCCGCTTAAAATCTCGGCGGCCATCAATCCCGCCGGGCCTCCACCGACCACAGCGACTGAATGAGTATGTGGCTTATTCAATGACATAAGCCTCTTAATTTAACCTAAAAATGGCGATTGAGCCGGCTGGCATCCCTTGATAGAGATTATAAACAGGCTCTATCATAATATTCCATCGCGGCATCAAGACATTTAACTTCCAGCATCTTTTGTCGCTAAAATATTAATTTTGCGATAGAATTTAACGCATTTTTAACGTTACAGCATACCGCCTGCTAACCTGAATATTATATTAAAGTGACGTGACATGAATGGAATTTGTGGCTGGATAAATAATACCGAAACCCCAGTCGCGCCCGCGCTCCTCGCGGTGATGGCGCAAGGTTTGGCGGGCAAGGCCATTGATCCCGCATCGCTCTGTGTCAGCGGTGGATCAGCACTCAGTGCCTGGTCACCTCACGGCAACGCCAGCCTCTGTAAGGACATGGACAATGGCCTGCTTATCGCATTCGAAGGGCATCCCTATTGGCACAGCGACGCCTTAACCAGACTCGCCAAAACCCAAGGTGTAGCTACCGCTATCGCCAACGCTTACCAACACCACGGCATCACGGCACTGCAAGAGATACATGGCCCGTTTGCGCTGGCGATCATTGACCAGAAAAAACATCAGGCACTCCTGGCCGTAGACCGCCTGGGCATTCGCCCCCTCTGTTATGCCCAAACAAGTAATCAACTGGTATTCGGCTCAACCACAGACAGCGTCATCGCCCACCCCGCCATTAACGCAGCGATTGACCCGCAGGCAATTTTTAATTATCTGTTCTGTCACATGGTGCCCAGCCCCGGCAGCATCTATGCCGGCGTGCGAAAACTCCTGCCCGGCCAATATATTTTATTTCAGGAAAATCGTGTTACCGAAGCATTTTACTGGGCGCTTGAATATCAGGAACAAAACCAGGACACTCTCACGGCACGCGCATCCCGTCTCAAAAACTTATTAAACAATGCCGTGCAGCGCACCCTCAGCGATCACAAGACCGGTGCGTTTTTAAGTGGTGGCACAGACAGCTCAACCATCACCGGCGTACTGACCCAGGTGTGCGGCACGCCTGCCAACACCTATTCAATGGGCTTTGAAGCGGATGGCTTTGACGAAATGGCATACGCGCGCATCACCGCCAAACACTTTGGCAGCCACACCCATGAATATTATGTTACTCCCCAGGATGTAGTGGATGCCATTCCTCTCGTCGCACAGGCCTATGATGAACCGTTTGGCAACGCGTCTGCCGTACCCACCTATTATTGCGCCAAACTGGCCCACCAGGACGGAATACGTGTGATGCTGGCAGGTGATGGCGGCGACGAAATTTTTGGTGGTAATGCGCGTTACGCCAAACAAAAAATCTTCGATCTTTACTCGTGCATCCCCCGCGCGCTGCGCCAGGCGCTGATTGAACCGGTAGCATTTGCGTTGCCAGCAATGGGGCCTTTTCAGAAACTGCAAAGTTATATTCGCCAGGCACAAGTGCCCTTGCCAGATCGGCTGGAAGCTTATAACTTTTTGCATCGCACCCCACTGAGCGAAGTATTTGAAAGCGATTTTCTTAAACACATCAATCCCGCAGACCCAGTTAAACAAATGCGCGAAGTATATCAACGCGCACACGCCAGCTCATCTATCAATCGCATGATGTATCTTGATTTGAAACAAACCCTCGCCGACAACGACCTGCGCAAAGTCAACCGCATGTGCGCGCTTGCGGGTGTAGATGTGCGTTACCCATTGCTGGATGAAGACATCGTAGCTTTCGCAGCCACTATTCCACCAGAATTGCAGGTAAAAGGCGTCCACTTACGTTACTTCTTCAAGGAAGCGTTACGTGATTTTCTACCCGCAGAAACGCTCACAAAAAGCAAACATGGCTTTGGCCTGCCCTTTGGCCTATGGATGAACACTCACGCCCCCTTGCGTGAATTGGCGTATGACAGCCTGCATTCATTCCGACAACGCGGCTACATCAAACCCGCGTATCTTGACCAGTTGATCGAACAACATCGTGCCGGACATGCGTCGTATTATGGCGTGATGATATGGGTTATCATGATGCTGGAGCAGTGGCTCCATCTCCATAAGAAATAGCTGAATTCTTTCGATCTGGCTAATGGCAAAGAAATTAAAATTCAAAATCAGCGAAGAAGACAGCGCACTATTCCGCCGCGAGGCAGGCAACGTGCGGCCACTACGTCACGACAGAATCACGCTACGCCGCCCGCACACCAAGCCCATCAAATCCATTTCCCATCAACCCCGGCTTGAACAACACCCGCTGGCGCACGATATGTTATCTGATGGCATGGACGTGGGCACGCTGGAAACCGGCGATGAAATGCTGTTTGTACGCTCCGGCATGCAGCATGGCTTACTGCGCAAACTGCGTCGTGGCCAATTCAACATCAGCGGTCAGCTCGATTTGCATGGCCTGACCATACCCGAAGCGCGCCACGCCTTGGCCGGCTTTTTACATACCAGCCAGGCACGCGGCGCGCAATGCGTAGTGATTATTCACGGCAAAGGCTACGGTTCACAGCACAAGCAACCCATTCTGAAAAACAAGGTCAATGGCTGGCTGCGACAACACACTGAAGTATTAGCCTTTTGCTCGGCTCAACCGACCGATGGGGGAACGGGCGCGGTGTATGTGCTGCTCCGGCGCAGAACGTAATCCTACAAAATTCATGGGGCGCACCGCTTTTGGCGTGCCCCCCCATGAATGTAATATTATCTTTATAAAGGGGATATTTTAAGCCTCGTTCAATAGACTCCACACTATTTAGATCCAATTAAAAACAGGCTGTTTATCCATAAAAAAACAGCCTGTTTTTAATTGGCTAATAATCAGGACAATATCTGAGATTTGCAGGTTGGGTTAGGCGAAGCCATAACTCAACCTGTCGGGTTAAAACCCGACCTACAATAACAGCATTTCATGTGGACTGACTGCTATGGATAAAACAACCTGATCCGTTGGGTTATGCCACTTTGCGGCTAACCCAGCCTACGTAAAGCGCTAATTTTTATGAACTAGTGCTCTCGCGTAGTGCGAAACCGCACACCCGGCCAACGCTCCTGGGTCAGATCGAGATTGACGCGTGTCGGCGCAATGTAGGTTAGATCGCCTGCGCCATCCAGTGCCAGGTTATCGCGTACTTTAATATTAAATTCTTCGAATTTTTTCGGATCATCACAGCTCACCCAGCGTGCAGTTGCCACCTGCACATTTTCGAAGCTGCAATCCACGCCGTATTCATGCTGCAAACGGTACGCGACCACATCAAATTGCAGTATACCCACCGCACCTAAAATCAAATCATTGCTGTTCAAAGGCCGGAATAATTGCGTGGCGCCTTCTTCGCACAGTTGCTCCAGACCTTTTTGCAGGGCTTTCATGCGCATCGGGTCGCGCAGGCGTGCGCGGCGGAACAGTTCGGGGGCGAAGTGCGGGATGCCAGTGAATTTAAGGTCTTCACCTTGTGTGAACGTGTCGCCAATCTGGATGGTGCCATGATTATGCAGGCCGATGATGTCGCCGGGATAGGCGTCTTCAACATGTTCGCGCTCGCGCGCCATAAACGTGATGGCATTAGAGATTTGCACGTCGCGCCCGATGCGCACATGACGCATTTTCATGCCTTTGGTGAAACTGCCGGAGCACACGCGCAGAAAGGCGATGCGGTCGCGGTGTGCGGGATCCATGTTGGCCTGGATTTTAAAAACGAAGCCGGTAAACTTTTCTTCGTCGGGCATGACAGTCCGCGTGGTGGTTTCGCGTGGCCGAGGTGCAGGCGCGTATTCAACAAAAGCATCAAGCAATTCTTTCACACCAAAATTGTTGATGGCTGAACCGAAAAATACCGGGGTTAATTTTCCTGCGAGAAATTCTTCGCGATTAAATTCATTGCTGGCGCCACGCACCAGTTCAATTTCTTCGCGCACTTCGCTGGCAATGCTGCCAAACAATTCATCGAGACGTGGATTATGCAGGCCTTGGACAATTTCACCTTCCTTGATTTTTCCGCCGTGCGTGGAACTGAACAGATGCACGCGATCATGATAAAGATCGAAAACACCTTTAAAGCCTTTGCCCATGCCGATCGGCCAGGTGATCGGTGCGCAGCGAATTTTCAGCACCGTTTCCACTTCATCAAGCAGGTCTATGGGTGGGCGGCCTTCGCGATCAAGTTTATTGATGAAGGTGATAATGGGCGTGTCGCGCAAACGGCATACGTCTATCAATTTGATGGTGCGCTCTTCCACACCTTTGGCACTGTCGATCACCATCAACGCCGAGTCTACGGCGGTGAGTGTGCGGTAGGTGTCTTCGGAAAAGTCTTCATGGCCCGGCGTGTCGAGCAGGTTAATGATGTGGTTACCGTAAGGGAACTGCATCACTGACGATGTTACGGAAATACCGCGCTGTTTTTCCATCTCCATCCAGTCAGACGTGGCATGACGCGCGGCCTTGCGCCCCTTTACAGTACCCGCAAGCTGAATCGCACCACCGAACAGCAATAACTTTTCGGTGAGCGTGGTTTTGCCGGCATCCGGGTGAGAAATGATGGCAAAAGTGCGGCGCCGCGCCGTTGCGCTTGCCGTAGCAGAAGGAGTAGACATAGGGTTAATAAAGGTGCCTTGAAAAACGTATTATTGTAGCAAATTATGCTATTCCATACATAATAAAATAACCCTAAAAACCGCAGTGACGCCGTAGCGAAAAGGGCTAAAATGTTGAAGATGCTTGATAAAATCGCGAAAATATTCCGCGCCGGGCAGGATGCCCAAGTGCGGTGAGCGTAGCGATGCTCAAGAACCGCCAACCGTAGTACCGCTCCGCAGACGCGCAAGGAAGCGGTGAGAACAGATTTCGTTATTGTATCATGTAGATTCAGCATCTTAGCAATTCGCAGTAGGTTTAACTGCGGTTTTTAGGATAATACAGGGTCACCTCACTGAATTGGCTCAAAGCCAAAATCCCTCCCCCTCGCTTTCGCGAGGGCCAGGATGACAAATCCCTATCATTTCGCCGCTCTCTGATAAATAGTGTTGCCGCCCTTCCCTTTCAAAGCCCTATGTCATCAATGCGTGGTCGCGGTCACCAGCGAATACGGCCCTTTACCCGATGCAAACGGTGACCCGGCCACCTGATGCAATGTGCCGCTTTTAGCATCCACGGTGTAAGCGGAAATATCACCCGCGCCATTATTGGCGACGTAGGCAAAACGCCCGGAAGGATCCACCGCCACAGCATAAGGGTAAGATCCTGTTGCGGTACGACCGGTTGATACCGGCGTCAGCGCTCCGGTGTTAGGGTCGAGGGCATGCACGGTTACAGTGTTATCGCTCCAGTTTGCCACATACATATAATGATCGTTGGGTTCAATGCTGATGGAATATGGGCGCGGCCCCACGGTAAATGGCGAGCCTGTCACTGCAGTGAGTGCGCCCGTCTGCTGGTTAATCTGATACGCTGATACGGTGGTAGAACCGTAATTCGCCACATAAACAAATTTTCCGGTGACATCCACGGCAGCAAAAATAGGATGCACATCGGTGGCGACAGCAACTCCCATGGCCGTGAGCGCCCCGCTCCTGGCATCTATTTTGTAAACGGAAAGCGTGTTGGAATCATAGTTGACGACATAGGCAAAACGGCCCTTGGGATTTATCGCTACTGACAGGGGATTTTCCTCCGTGGCTGCCGGGTGGCCGACTGCTGTTAATGCGCCCGAATGAGGATTAATTTTAAATGCCGCCACGTGTCTGGACTCGCGTGCGGTGACATAAATAAACTTACCTGCCGCATCGACTACCACCGCTAAGGGATGTGCGTCGGTCTTATACGGCGATCCTGCTATCTCCTTTAAAGCGCCGGTTTCGGAGTTGATTTTATACGCTGAGATACTGCTCGAACCTTGATTCGCCACATACACAAAATGCCCCGCTGGATCAACCGTCACAGAAATCGGAAACTTGCCAGCCACATACGGCGAACCACGCACTTCTTGCAAGGCACCCGTAGCAGGGTTGATCTTGTAGGCTGAAACATTATGCGCAATCTGATTGGCGGTGTAGACAAACTCTGGCGCGCCTGAGTCAACAACTCCGGCAACGGCCTGCGTCACACCCAGCGTTAGCGTCATCAATACCAGTGCCAGCGTTATCATTAAAAACCCTGTTGAATTAACTTTAATGCCAGACATAGAGACTCCTTTATATGAAACCATGGCACAGGAACGGCGTATACTGCATGATAATTCACCAGTCTGCCGGTAGACTCTACGCGAGGAATGCTGAACCACGGCTGAACCACGGCTGAACCAAACAGCGCGCGCCATGCCTAATTAAAGTCATATAAATATTATGTATTTCTGGGGCCATGCGCTACCATCTTTCATGGCTTCACTGCTATTAACATGACAAGTGACACTTTCGGGATACGTCCGCAAGGGGGCGCGTGGCACACTATGCACAGTGCATCTATATCTATTAATATTTCTTTCCCAATACATGAGGCCGCCATGCTCATCAAAAAATCAGCCGACATTGCTTCTTCAGAAATAACCGATAAACGGGTGTACTTCAACCGCCGGGAATTCATAGAGACCGCTTTGGGCATCGCAGGCGCGGCGGCCATGTTACCCGGTTTGCTGCTGCCGGGCGCGGCCCAGGCGGGCACACGCTTGGCTGGCGTGCGCCCCGGCAGCACCAAAGCACCCTTTGGTACTGCCGAAGAACGCACTTCGTATGAAGACGTGACGCGCTATAACAATTTCTACGAGTTTGGTGTTGAAAAAGAAGATCCCGCACTCATGTCAAAAAATTTCCGCACCAAACCGTGGACGGTTACCGTAGAAGGCGAAGTCAATAAACCGGCTGTTTATCAGCTTGAAGACTTCATAAAACCACACACACTTGAAGAGCGCATTTATCGTATGCGCTGCGTAGAAGCATGGTCTATGGTGATCCCGTGGGTAGGTATTCCATTGGCTGATATTATCAAACGCATTGAACCTACTTCCAAAGCAAAATACGTGGAATTCACGACCCTGCACGACCCCGCACAAATGCCTGGTCAGCGCCGTGCTGTGCTGAAGTGGCCCTATATAGAAGGCCTGCGTATAGACGAGGCCATGAACCCGCTGGCAATGCTCGCCGTAGGTTTATATGGCGAGACCTTGCCAAACCAAAACGGCGCACCCTTGCGGCTGGTAGTGCCGTGGAAATACGGCTTCAAAAGTATCAAGTCAATTGTCAAAATACGTTTCCTGGAAAAACAGCCCACCACTGCCTGGATGTCTGCTGGCCCCAGTGAATATGGCTTCTATGCCAATGTAAACCCCGAAGTTAATCACCCGCGCTGGAGCCAGGCACGCGAACGCCGTATCGGTGAATTCCTGAAACGCAAAACGCTCATGTTCAATGGCTATGCTGATCAGGTAAGCCATATGTATGCGGCCATGGATCTTAACAAGTACTTTTAATATGACACAGCAGGAATGGATAGAACGGGCAGTGAAACCTGCCCTGTTTATGGTGTGCCTGATACCGCTGGCGCTGATAACATGGGATGCGTTTAACAATCAGCTCGGCGCAAACCCCATCGAAAAAATCATGCGTCGCACCGGTGACTGGACGCTGCGCTTTCTATTGATTACCCTTACCATCACCCCGGCGCGACAATTGCTGAACATACCGTGGCTCATCAAGCTGCGCCGCATGCTGGGGTTATTCACATTTTTTTATGCCCTGCTGCACTTCACCAATTACATCTGGCTTGATCAGTATTTTGATGTGGACGAAATCATCAAGGATGTTATCAAGCGCAAATATATCACGATTGGATTTGTCTGCTTTCTGATGCTCATCCCGCTCGCCATTACTTCAACCAACAATATGGTAAAGCGAATGGGCGGGAAGCGCTGGCAGAAATTACATAAAATCGTCTATGCAATTGCCATCGGCGGCGTGATTCATTATCTGTGGCTGGTCAAAAAAGATATGAGCGAACCTTTAATCTACGCCGTACTGTTAGCGATTCTTTTAGGCTATCGCATTTGGCAACATCAACGTAAAAAATCCCCCCAAACGGTACAGAATTCCCTGTCACCTGTGAGGCCAAATTGATTTATGGCGGCGGTTAAAATCGGGCTGTTTCCGCTCAATGGATGGCACCAAAGTGTTCTGTCGAATTCGTTCCTATTTATCGACCTGCCGCAAGAATGGGGTCGGTGCAGGCAAATCGCTGGAACGTCTTTTCCAAGGCAAATGGCCGGAGTTTATTCAGAACAAACTCGATGTTGCCGAGAAAGGTGCTGAATAGTTACTTAAAAAGTTGTTGTAAAAGTTATCGGAACAATACAAAATTCCTTAAGTATCAGCAAGCTCTTGGCGTAAAATATCATGCAGGCTTGTAGCGAATGGGCTAAAATTACTCTTTTCAAGAATCGGCCATACCATGTCTACCATTATTTGCCCCCCCGAATGGGCGCCTCAAAGCGGCGTTATGCTAACCTGGCCCCACGCGCAAAGTGACTGGCAACCTGTATTGGATTTGGTGGAACCCGTGTTTATTGAGCTGGTTCAACAAATCAGCCTGCATGAAAAGCTGCTAATTAGCTGCTGGAATGACGCGCATCTGGCCGATGTTAAAGTCCGCCTCATCCGCGCCGATGTGGAGATGGACAATGTCTTGCTCCATGTCGCACCTTCCAATGACACCTGGGTGCGCGATCACGGCCCGATTACCGTGCTGGAAAATGGCGTACCGTGCTTGCTGAATTTTACTTTTAACGGCTGGGGCAATAAATTTGATGCGACCCTGGATAATCAACTGACACAACACCTGCACAACCTAAAATCATTTAACAAAAATGCCAAGTTGCACACGATTGATCTTGTGCTTGAAGGTGGCAGCATAGAAGTGGATGGCGAAGGCACGCTCCTCACCACGCGGCGCTGCCTGATGGCACCGACACGCAATCCGAATCTGAGCCAGCAGAAAATCGAAACGGCGCTGAATGAGCTCCTGGGTGTAGATCGTTTTTTATGGCTGGATCATGGCTACCTGGCGGGTGATGATACTGACAGCCACATTGACACGCTGGCGCGCTTTTGCGACGCACGCACTATTGCCTATGTGTCCTGCGATGATCCGCAAGACGAGCATTACGCTGAGTTAAAAGCCATGGAAAACGAGCTTAAAGCCTTTCGCACCCGCAACGGACAACCTTATACACTGGTTCCCCTGCCCTGGCCGCAAGCAAAATATGACGATGACGGCCATCGCCTACCCGCTACGTATGCCAATTTTCTGATTATTAATGAAGTGGTGCTGGTGCCCACTTATGCTGACTGGGCCGATAAAGCTGCACTGGTACAAATCAAAAAATGCTTCCCGCAGCGGGAAGTGATTGCCGTGTCGTGCCAGCCCTTGATTTTGCAGCACGGCAGCCTGCACTGCGTGACCATGCAGTTACCTGCGGGAGTTTTGTAAGATGAATACGATCGCGTCAAAAAAAATCCGCGTGGGCTTGATTCAGCAAACCTGCAACGATAATCGTACCGCGAATCTTGAGCAGACGATTTCGGGAATCCGTGACGCCGCGCAACAAGGCGCGCAACTGGTGCTGTTACAGGAGTTGCACACTAGCCTCTATTTTTGCCAGACAGAAGACACGCGCTGTTTTGATTTGGCTGAGAGCATTCCCGGCCCCAGCACCACACACTTGAGCAAAATTGCAGCCAAGCTCAACATCGTAATCGTAGTATCGCTGTTTGAACGCCGCGCCGCTGGCTTGTATCACAACACCGCCGTGGTACTGGAAAGTGATGGCAGCATTGCCGGCACCTACCGCAAAATGCACATCCCCGATGATCCTGGCTTCTATGAGAAGTTCTACTTCACTCCCGGCGATCTTGGCTTTACCCCCATCAACACCTCGCTAGGCCGTCTAGGCGTGCTGGTATGCTGGGATCAATGGTTCCCTGAAGCCGCACGGCTCATGGCGCTGGCAGGGGCGGACCTGCTGCTCTACCCCACCGCCATCGGCTGGAACCCAGATGACGACGCGCAAGAACAAGCTCGTCAGCGCGACGCCTGGATCACCATCCAGCGCGCCCACGCCATCGCCAACGGTTTGCCGGTGTTAGTGTGCAATCGCACTGGCTTTGAGGCTGATCCCTCGAATCATAGCTCAGGTATCCAATTCTGGGGTTCAAGCTTTGTCTGCGGCGCGCAGGGTGAGATTGTGGCAAGTGCAGTAACGGATACTCCGAGCGTATTGATCACCGATATAGATTTGGCTCGCAGCGAACAAGTACGACGCATCTGGCCCTATTTGCGCGACCGGCGTATTGATACCTATGCTGATCTGGCGAAGCGTTATCGGGATTAAATTTAACAGCCATGCAACCTTCGAGTTGAGGGGCTATCTGCGAGTGGCATAAGGGAAACAAGGGTGGTGGGCCGTGCGGGATTCGAACCTGCGACCTACTGATTAAGAGTCAGCAGCTCTACCAACTGAGCTAACGGCCCGAATAAATTTTTCATATCTGCCATTTCGCCGTGGAGGCAGAAAATGGGGTGACCGATGGGGCTCGAACCCACGACAACCGGAATCACAATCCGGGACTCTACCAACTGAGCTACGGCCACCATAAGTTTGCTGCCCGCGCGGATGCACGCATCGAGCAATGTTCAATACTGGCGCGCCCGGCAGGACTCGAACCTGCTACCCTCGGCTTAGAAGGCCGATGCTCTATCCGGATGAGCTACGGGCGCTAACAGCCAAAACGGGCTGTATACCCCTAAAAACAGCCGTTGCGGCCTACGGCGAAGGTGTCAGAGCATATTCAACTCTTGCACGCACACCGCAACACTCACCGCCATCTTCAGAATAGCGGGTAAAAACCCGCAAAGCTACTGAAATTACAACAAAAAATGGTCGGGGTAGAGGGATTCGAACTCTCGACATCCTGCTCCCAAAGCAGGCGCGCTACCAGGCTGCGCTATACCCCGAACGTGTACTCATCCCACCGTGTCACTGCCGGATGTAAATTGATACAGAGTGCCGATTTAAAAATGATAAACCGAATTGAGAAGATGGCCGGATTTTGGAAGCTGCCATGATTACAGACGAGGTGTATGTGGAAATTGAAGTATTGAGGAAGCACGGCATGAGCTTGCGCAAGATTGCCGAAGAGGTGGGATGCGCTGTGAACACTGTACGAAGCCACCTGGCAGCGGATGCGCTGCCAAAGTAC
>JANOOA010000327.1:0-8075 GCA_031421115.1 Gammaproteobacteria bacterium
ATTTATTGCCTCCTACAGTTCTGCTTCATTTAGCTGCCACATCCACGGCGACAATAAAGATCAAATCGTCAGTTGATTCTGGACTGGACTGTCAAGCGCGGGCAGTTCAAGCCCCTCAATCTCATGCAACGATTTCCCCGCAATCCCCTGCAAGTCCCCATACATGCCCACCGTCGCCCCCATCACACGCTCAATCTGTTCTTCTCGCTTGGCCCATTGCTTCATGTTGGCTTTCCTTTCATAAAATTGCTGCGCCGTTTTCAAATGAAGCAACAACCACTTGCTTTAATTGAATTATTTATGTTTTTCCGTTTTCAAATGAAGTAAGAAAAGAGGATTGGCTAAGCCCAGTATGGAACATATTCAACAAATTTTGATGATGTCGCATTTTAGGTGAGTTCGAGTTTTTGTTTGCTCATAAAATTACTGCGCCGTCTTCCAGTCACATAAAAAGCATTTGAATTATATGTATTTTTTTAGATATGCCATTTTCGGGTCAAGTAAAAATTCTATCCCCAATACGGCAAATATTCAGTAAATTTAGCAGTGTGGAGGCACGCAATTCTTCCCAACGCGGTGCGTGGCCGTGCAGCATGAGCGCGCCAATCTCTTGCCGGGAAGCTTTGCGTGTGGTTCCGCCTGAGCGTATCCACGACTCTTCAATTGATTTGCCACGGCGGTGCGCTGGTTTGGTTGCCTGCTCTGGAATGCGTATCAACAAAACGGAAGCTCCACGATAGTCCACTACGGCGTGGTCAATGGCCAATGCCGGTTCGATAGCGTCGCGCCCAATGTTCGCCAGTGTGTTGACGATCCGGGCAACGTCATCTTGCTGCACACCGACCAGCACTGCATCAACATCCCGGATACCGTAAGCCAGATAACCGCCATTAGGGTGATTGGCAAAGGCGATCAGATGTTCTGTGAGCCGATTCTTTTCGGGCGACAAACCGCCCTTCCAATCAATTTCGTTGATTTCATGGGGAACCGGCTCAAGGCTTTGAGTCAGGTATTCCAAAGCCGAGGAAATCCAATGCTTATCCATTTGTCACCGTTTTGGGCGTTGTATTGCTTGCTTCCAGCGCCGGGAATTCCAGCCCCTCTATCTCCTGCAACGATTTCCCCGCAATCCCCTGCAAGTCCCCATACATACCCACCGTCGCCCCCATCACACGCATAATCTGTTCATCACGTTTGGCCCATTGTTTCATGATGACTTTTCTTTCCTTGTCGAGGTCTTCCTGCATGGTGGAAAACGCTTCGACAATGGCTTCCACGCGCTGGCGGAAGCGTGGGCCGGTGAGGTATTGGTAGACCATTTCGGTTTTGGTCTGTTGGCCTTCGGAGGTCTGCCGCGCAAGTGCAAGTTCCAGCAATGATTGGCGCAAAATCATGGCCACCGGCAACGCGGCGCGCGGATGCGTTACCCAGACGCCCTCGACCATTTCGAAGGTTTCAACGCCTTTTGGCAATACCTGGCTCACGATCACGGCGATTTCTGCCTTCGCAGTGCGCTGATCACCGCGAAGCTTTACCAGCCAACCGTCGCTCCAGTTTTTGGTACGCTTGAACTCCCACAAAATGGTGCCGCCAGACTGGCCGCCTGCGCCGACAACACGGTGCAGTACATCTCCACCATATTCACCCTTGGGTACGGGTTCAATCGCATCGAAAGGGAATTTGCTGCGCAACAGGTTTTCAAGTTCCAGCTCCTGCACTTCGCCCTGCATTTGCTGTGAGCCCTGTTCGGCCCGGCGTTTTAGCTCTTCAATCTGTTTCTGCATCGCGGCAATGGTCTGTTCTTTTTCCATTACCTTGAGTTTTTGTTCGTCCTCGGCTTCTTTTTTGGCTTGTTGGCGAGTAGCATCGAGTCCTGCCTGCACACGCTTTTCAACGGTGAGCTCCAATTCTCGTTTGGCGTCGTCCAGTTCACGCTGTTTCTTGATAAGATCGGCCTGCGCCTTCTGTGCTTCGGCCAGTTTTTCTTCACGGCTTTTCAGTATTTCTTGTAAGTCAGCCACTTCACGGGCTTTCTGTTCAAGGTCAGTGGCGGCGGCCTGCCTGGCTTTTTTGGTTTCCTCCGCCGTAATTCTGGTTCGATCTTTTGTCAATTGCTCTTCAACCTGACCAGCCACTTGTTCATCGAGCTTGCTCTTGGCTTCGGCTAGCTGTTTTTCCTTTTCACGCATGGCCTGTTCGCGCTTGGCGATGTCGCTGTCTTTCTGTACCAGTTGCTGTTCAAACTGCTTGCGGGTGGCGGCGATCAAGGGTGCCGCCAGCGATTCGGTGAGTTTGATTTCCGTTTTGCAGTTCGGGCAGGTGATGGTGGGTTCTGTCATGCCAGTTTCCTTTAGCCGTTTTTAAGAGCATATATCGTAACTGTATATTGGCCAGAAAGACAGCAAGACCGTTGATGCCCACTTCTATGTACAACGGGTCATGCGAGCAAAAAATTGAGGATAGGTCACGGTTTTCGGTATCAAACGATCTGTTCGGCTGCAAGCCATGGGCCTACCCCCGGATATACCTTTTTAACCCAGATTTCCCATTAGCCTCGTAGCGAGGGTGCGCAAGGTGCTGAATCTGGGTTTAACACGGCCACTTCCAATCCCGTATTTCTGGCATATCTTGCCCATAAGTGGTGATGTATTGCGTGTGCTCGATCAACTTGTCGCGGATGAGCTGTTTGAGATGGGCGGCGGTATAGCCGAGCTTAGGCACGCGGTCGATGACATCGGCCACCAGATGAAAGCGATCCAGATCATTGCGCACCGCCATGTCAAAAGGCGTGGTCGTAGCACCCTCTTCCTTGTATCCCCGCACATGCAGGTTGTTATGGTTGGTGCGGCGATAGGTCAAGCGGTGAATCAACCAGGGGTAGCCGTGATACGCGAATATGATGGGCTTGTCTGTGGTGAACAGTATATCGAAATCCTTGTCTGACAGGCCGTGCGGATGTTCTTCCTGGGGTTGCAATGTCATCAGATCCACCACATTGATGACGCGAATTTTAAGTTGCGGTAAATGCGTGCGCAGCATATCCACCGCCGCCAGCATCTCCAGTGTGGGCACATCGCCGGCGCAGGCCATGACGACATCAGGTTCACCATCAAGATCGTTGCTTGCCCACTCCCACAGGCCAATCCCAGCGCTGCAATGTTTAATTGCAGCATCCATTGTCAGCCACTGCGGCTGCTCGCTTTTGCCAGCCACAATCACATTGATAAGGTTGCGGCTGCGTAACACAACATCCGTGACATACAGCAGTGTATTGGCATCAGGCGGGAGATACACACGGATCACATCTGCTTTTTTATTTACCACATGGTCGATGAAGCCTGGGTCTTGATGAGAAAAACCATTATGATCCTGACGCCAGACATGGGATGTCAGCAAATAATTGAGTGAGGCAATCGGGCGCCGCCAAGGGATTTCCTTGCTGGTGACTTTGAGCCATTTAGCGTGTTGATTAAACATCGAATCGACAATGTGAATGAACGCTTCATAACAGGAAAACACGCCGTGGCGCCCGGTCAACAAGTAACCTTCAAGCCAACCCTGGCAGGTGTGTTCGCTGAGAATTTCCATGACGCGCCCATCGCGGGAAAGATGTTCGTCCTCGGGCAAAATTTCATCCATCCATGTCCGGCCTGTTACCTCAAATAAAGCACCAAGACGATTCGACGCGGTTTCGTCTGGCCCCATCACACGGAAATTGCGACTCTCAGTGTTGAGCTTCATGACATCACGCAACAAATATCCCATAACGCGCGTGGCTTCCGCCACTGCCTGGCCGGGCTGCGGCACATCAATAGCGTAATCACGAAAATCCGGCAACTTTAGATCCCTAAGCAAGAGCCCGCCATTGGCATGCGGATTCGCCCCCATGCGCCGTGTACCTTGCGGCGCAAGCGCCGCCAACTCGGGGAGCAGTTTTCCGTTAGCGTCGAACAACTCTTCCGGTTTGTAGCTTTTCATCCACGTCTCAAGCAGCGCAATATGTGCAGGCTTACTTGCCATATTAGCAAGTGGCACTTGATGGGAACGCCAGGAACCTTCGGTTTTCAAACCATCGACCTCCTTCGGCCCCGTCCATCCTTTAGGCGTACGCAGAACAATCATCGGCCAGCGTGGACGTTTTATATTCTTTGCTCCTGCGGCACGCGCTTCAGACTGTATTGCCTTGATCTGCGCAATGGCTTTGTCCAGCGTAGCCGCCATCAATCCATGCATAAGATGCGGAGCGGATCCTTCGACAAAATAAGGCGTATAGCCATAGCCGACAAACAGACTCTCTAATTCTTCATGAGATAAACGCGCCAACAGCGTGGGGTTGGCAATCTTGTAACCGTTGAGATGTAACACTGGCAGCACTGCACCATCATGAGCCGGGTTGAGAAATTTGTTAGAATGCCATGATGCTGCCAACGGCCCGGTTTCAGCCTCGCCGTCACCAATCACGCACGCAACCACAAGATCAGGATTATCGAAAACTGCGCCATAGGCATGCGACAGCGCATAACCCAATTCACCGCCCTCGTGGATCGAACCCGGTGTTTCAGGCGCGACATGGCTGGGAATACCGCCGGGAAACGAAAACTGCTTAAACAGTTTCTGCATACCCTCGGTATTTTGTGAAATGTTGGGATACACTTCGCTGTAGGTGCCTTCCAGATAAGTGTTGGCCACCAGCCCCGGGCCACCATGACCTGGGCCAGCAATGTAGATGACATCAAGATCATGACGCTTGATCGCACGATTCACATGAACATAGATAAAATTAAGCCCCGGTGTTGTGCCCCAATGACCGAGCAGCCGTGGCTTGATATGCTCAAGCTTCAAGGGTTCTTTCAACAAGGGGTTATCAAGCAGGTAGATCTGCCCTACAGAAAGATAGTTGGCAGCACGCCAATAAGCATGCATTTTCTGCAATTCATCAGGTAATAAAGGTACGTTTTTAATTAGTGGTAATATCGCGGCTTCCATTATCAGTTACTCCTTGCAAATAAACACTTAGGGAAACTCTGACGTGCTACCATTTCGAGTAGCCTTCAAGCCCCGTGAAGGCGGGGGGAGAAATGACACAAAGGAGTTAATCAGATCTTCATCAGGTATAAAAAGATCGCATATCCTGGGCAATCAATAACTCTTCGTTGACGGGAATAATATAAACCGCTATTTCTGAGTTTAGTGTTGATAAACATAGTTCGCTGTTGCTGGCTGTCTTATGGATTCTATTATTTATTTCCAGGCCACACCATTCCATATTCTCACATATACGCGCGCACAGTGCTGGGGCATTTTCACTTATACCACCGCCAAAAATAATCGCATCGGCACCGCCCAACACTATCATATAAGAACCAATATATTTACGCACACGATGACAAAAGGCCGCGATGGCACGTGTTGCACCAGCATGATTCTGCGTTTCCAGTGCAAGTAGTTCTGCCATATTTGCGCTCACGCCAGACAACCCCAATAGTCCGGCCTGCTGATGCAATCCTTCACTTAACGTGTCGTTACTCATACTGGTCATAAGATGCAGTAATACGCCTGCATCAACATCCCCCGGCCGTGTGCCCATGATCAATCCTTCCAGGGGAGTGAACCCCATGCTGGTTTCAACCGGCACGCCATCCTTAATCGCCGTGATAGAACACCCTTGTCCCAACTGTATCGTAATGATACGGCTGGACTTGCGTTGGGCATCCGTAATTTCATGGAATCGCTCGCACAGCGCACGATGGGCAATACCGTGAAACCCATAACGCTTGATGCCATAATCACGCGCCCATTGCTCGGGTAAGGCATAATATCGCGCCGGACCGGGTAAGCCGTGAAAAAAAGCCGTGTCAAATACGGCAACCTGCGGCAGGGTATGGCCGAAAAAATTCTGGCAAACATGAATTACCTGTATGGCTATGGGATTGTGCAAGGGTGCAAGCACGCTTAACAACGCAATGGAATCTATCACTGCATTCGTCAGGCGTACTGGCGCACTGAATTCATCACCTCCATGTACGACCCGATGGCCTATGGCCGTAATGGATCTGGCAAGATCCAGGTCTTGCAAACACAACATTACCCACTCAGCCGCTTGCTGGTGATTATGTATGGTGCGATTGACATTGTGATCAACGCCCGCCATAGCCCATACGCACCGTGCCTGCGCTCCCAATGCGCTTACTTTACCGCGCACCAGACTCTGCAATTGCTGTTTATCCAGCACGTCAAAAAGCTGAAACTTGAGGGATGAACTACCGCTATTGAAAATAAGTATGGTCATACGCGCACCCCTACATTAGCGCAAATAAGCTTCCGTAGCATAACGCCGCATCATGCGGTGGCTGTTAAAGAACGAGGCATTTTTGCAAATAGCACCCTTCATCACTGCGATCCATGCGGGACGATCCATATAATAAAGGGGTAAAACCACTTGGCCCAATTTTTCATACAAGGCATCAGCATCGCCGCCGTTGGAAGAATCCGTAGCGTTACCGATGGACCAACCCGTTATACCTTCGATACATCCTTCAATCCACCAACCATCCAACACACTCAGACTGGGCACACCGTTGAAGGCGGCCTTCATGCCACTGGTGCCGGAGGCCTCAAGCGGACGCAGCGGTGTGTTGAGCCAAAGGTCCACACCAGACACCATCGCCATGGCAATATCCATATCATAGTTAGGCAAAAAAATAATACGCACAACATCAGAAAGTTCGCGCATGTATTTATGCACGCTTTCAATCAGTCGTTTACCACCTTCATCATGGGGATGCGCCCTGCCCGCCAACACCAGTTGAAACGAACGCTCCTGTGCAATATGTTTGAGCCGTTCGATGTCGGTGAACAGCAAGTCTGGGCGTTTGTAGGCGGTCATGCGCCGGGCAAAACCCAAAATAGGAATCTTCGGATAAAGCGTTACACCGGTCAGTGCTTTCACCTTCTCGATGAGATGACTTTTGGCTTGGGTATGCGCCTCCCAGATGGCCGCATCCGGTATACTGTCGGCACGCACCAGAATCCCGGGCTCGTGACACCAACCCGGCAAATGCGCATCGTACAGCGCGGCAAAGCTGGCGTGCGTCCAGGTAAAAGGATGGACGCCATTGGTAATGGCATGTACACGATAACCGGGATACAGCTTTTCTGACACTTCGGCATGACGTTTCGCCACACCATTCACATAATCGCTTAAATTGAGTGCAAGACATGTCATATTAAGCATATCCGCCCCAGCCAATGCCTTCAAGGTTGGCTGGTCAATAAAATCGCCCATGGTTCTCTGCACCATGTCATACGCAAATTTGTCGTGCCCCGCCTCCACCGGCGTGTGGGTGGTGAAATTACACAGTTCTCGCACCTTCGGGATATCATACGGACATTCGCCAGGGCGCAACTCATCTTGGGCATACGTATGGCGCCGCAGCAGCTCCAGGGTAAGTAAGGCAGCGTGGCCTTCATTCATGTGATACTGGCGTATCGTAAAACCCAGCGCATGCAACATACGCACGCCACCCATACCTAACACTATTTCCTGACAGAGGCGGTAGGTCAGATCCCCACCATAGAGATAATGGGTAATTTTCCGATCTTCACTGTGATTTTCATCAAGATCTGTATCCAGCAGGATCACCGGCATCCGTCCATTCATGTGACCGATCAGAATGTACAGCCAGCCGCGTATCCAGACTTCGCGGCCTTCAATGGCTACGGCAATCTTGGCGTTTAGTGGTGTTGCCCACAGCGCAGGATCCCACGTATCAGGGTGTTCAACTTGCCGACCCTGTGCGTCGATCTCCTGACGAAAATAACCAGCACGACTCACCAGGCTGACCGCGACCATGGGCAATTCCAGATCAGCCGCAGAGCGCACCACATCACCCGCCAGCACCCCCAGACCACCGCTGTAAGTGGGGATCTGGTTGCGTAACGCTATCTCCATGGAAAAATAAGCGATGCGTGGGTCGCGGGTAAATTCGTCAAGCGGGTGCGCCAACATGATTTTCACTCCTTGCCATTAGAGGTTCGCTACTTCAATTACTGCGTTGCGGGCGGCTTCTTCAGGA
>JANOOA010000328.1:0-2334 GCA_031421115.1 Gammaproteobacteria bacterium
AACACCATGCCCGGCGCGTCTTCCTGGGTGTGAAACAGGTTTTGCTGCTTGCCGATCTTGCGGTGGTCGCGCTTTTCGGCTTCCTCGAGACGGTACAGATAGGCGTCCAGCGCCTTTTTGTCCGTCCAGGCGGTACCGTAGATGCGTTGCAACATTTCGTTTTTGGAATCGCCACGCCAGTACGCGCCGGCCACTTTCATCAGCTTGAACGCCTTGATTTTGCCAGTGGAGGGCACATGCGGGCCACGGCACAGGTCGGTAAAATCACCCTGGCTGTACAGCGACAAATCTTCGTGGACGGGAATGGCTTCGATAATTTTGGCTTTGTATTCTTCACCCAGCGCACGGAAGAGGTCTACGGCGGCATCACGTGGCATCACCGAGCGCGTTACGGGCAAATCCTGGGTCGCCAGCACCTGCATTCTGGCTTCGATGACTCGCAAGTCTTCCGGGGTGAAGGGTCGCTTGTAGGCAAAGTCGTAATAGAAACCGTCTTCGATCACCGGACCGATGGTTACCTGAGCGTCAGGAAACAGCTCTTTAACGGCATGCGCCAGCAGGTGGGCACAGGAATGGCGAATAACCTCCAGCCCATCAGCGGTTTTTTCGGTGACAATGGCCAGTTGCGCATCATGGTCAATGACAAACGAGGTGTCCACCAGCACACCATCCACCCGCCCTGCCAGGGCGACCTTGGCCAAACCGGGGCCGATATTAGCCGCCACGTCACGCACGGTAACAGGGTGTTCAAAGCTGCGCTGGCTACCGTCTGGGAGGGTTAAGGTGGGCATGAGTTAGTGTGTTTATAGGGTAAAATCTGGTAGGCGCGATTGGACTCGAACCAACGACCCCCACCATGTCAAGGTGGTGCTCTAACCAGCTGAGCTACGCGCCTGCAATTAAATCAGGAGCGGCAAAATACCATAACTGGCGGCGGGAAACAAGTTTTACCAGGAGCTTCATCAGGCAAAACATACATTAGAGAGGGTGCGGGGCAATAAGGGGATTCACGCCCCTCGCCATTCGTCCGGCAACTCGGCCAGCGGTATTGTGATCGACCGCCACGCAAATTTCTTCATCGACACCCTTTCGACGTTTTCGCTACTTTAGCAGCGATTTTAAACTATACTCTTGTAAAGATAGTTTTGAAACGCTACTATATTAACATGATCAAGGAGCCGAAAATGGACAGTCGTGTCATCGCAGAGCTGGTCTTACATTTGGGACGCATGGCGTCCGGCGAGGGTCTCGTGCAGGGGCTGACGCCGACCCAGTGGACTGCGCTCAGATACTTCGCGCGGGCCAACCGCTTCTCGCGCACGCCGTCCGCCTTCGCCGCGTTCCATGGCACGACCCGGGGCACGGTGTCGCAGACGATCAAAAATCTCGAGAACCAAGGCTATCTGACGCGCCTGCGATCAGAGGCCGACGGACGGAGTACTCGGCTCGATCTGACCGACAAAGCCAGGGCCGCTCTTGTGAACGACCGCTTCGAAGCCGTGGTTCGTGCCGCAGACGCCCTACCCCCCGGCGTCCGCAGCCACTTCGCCGATGCCTTACAGCGCATGCTCAGCCAGGTAGCGTCGGAGAGATGCAAGCCTCCCTTCGGCACCTGCGCGTCGTGTAAGCATCTGGAAGGCGACGGCTGCTATGAGGGAAAAACGCCCTATGCGTGCGGGTTCGCAAGCGGGCCACTGCTTCTGGAGGAGCTCGACGAGCTCTGCATCTACTTCGCCCCGGGCAAGCCCATGGCGATAAAGGACGCTGTCACCGGCGCTGCATCGCGATGAGTCCTGTCCCCCCGTCAGCGCTCGCCTATGCTGAATCCGGCCAATCTTTCGTTAATCGCTCCGGATAGCTATGCAAACTCAATCTATTAAAATCATCGAGTTCGAGCGCCCCCAAATGAGCATTGGCACTAGCTGTACCGCCAACGCATGGGCGCGCGTGCCTGCTGAGATATCGCCGACTGAAAGAGCCCCTCTCAAGGATCGCATCAAACGCTTGTTGAAAGAAAAGCAAGCAGTGCTGGTGGCGCATTATTATGTGGACGCCGACGTGCAGAATCTGGCGGAAGAAACCGGTGGCTGCGTGTCGGATTCGCTCGAGATGGCGCGCTTCGGCCGCGATCATCCGGCCCAGACGCTGGTGGTGGCCGGCGTGAAATTCATGGGCGAGACAGCCAAGATATTGAGCCCTGAAAAGCGCGTCTTGATGCCGGACCTCGATGCAACCTGCTCGCTCGATCTGGGCTGCCCCGCCGATGAGTTCGGCGCCTTTTGCGATGCCCATCCCGATCGCACGGTGGTGGTGTATGCCAACACCAGCGCGGCG
>JANOOA010000329.1:0-1853 GCA_031421115.1 Gammaproteobacteria bacterium
GGCTCGCCGGTGCTGCGACCGTAGCCGCGGTAATCGAAAATGAGGACGCTGTAACCCAGGCGATGGACCATGGCGATGGTGTCCATACGGTGGGAAATTTTGACGGCGTTGCCATGCAAGTTAAGCGCGGTGCGGTGTGCATGGGGCGCCGGAATAAACCAGGCATCCAGCCGTTCGCCGTCCGCCGTAGTCAGGGTCAGCGGCTCGTAGTCCAGGCCGTGGTCGCGCGGGGTGGATAGCATCTCACGACCGATCTGCGGGTAATAGGCGAGATTTTCCTGGAAAAAAAACAGCAGCGCGGCAATTCCGCCATAAGCCAGCGCCAATATGGTCAACAGGTTCCACATAGTTTTGCCCATTTTGCCCAATTGCCCTGCGGTTTATGTTATCAGCTTCAGGCGCAGCAGGCGTGCGCTGTGCGCACGAAGTACCCGCAAAGACTGATCTTCCCCCGAAATAGTAGACACCTCGAAAGGAGAAAATCAACAATATATCCCTGAGGTGAAGAATTCATCGCTGCAATGGAGTTACAGCTAAAACGGCTAGAGCAAGCACCTCTGCTTTATGCTTTAGAGGCTTCTTTATAAGTTTGGCATAAAACACGCCGCCTGACCAAGCTGCTTACCCTGCGGATCCAGCAGATTCCACACTGTGGCGCGTTGTATCAGGAAGCGTTTGCCGGAGCGGGTAATGCGCACGCCGCTGTAGCCGCTAATATACCCTTGCGTTGCGACACGTTCCAACAGGTGCGCGCGTTCAGTTTGGCCGGGGGCTTCGGTGGAATAGCGTGAAGGTAATCCGATAATTTCAGGCCAAGGCATGTCAAACACGGTTTGCGCCACGAGATTGGCGTAGGTGAAGCATGGGTCGGGCGCGGCATCGTGCGAGAGTACGGCGAAGGGGGCGTGATACAGGGCGTGGGCTGTGGTGTCATCAGCGAGTAAAGCGCGGCTCGTCCAATGCTGATAGCTATAGAGCAGGAGTGCCGCGTGCGCTGACCAGTAGGCATTCTCTGTCGCGGGTTCGGGCGTCGCGCGGGTGCCGTCATGTTATTGCCGTGCGCGCAGCGCACGCTACCCGGCACTCACCGATGCAGCACTGGCATCTTCCACGGCATATGGTTCGGCGTGGCCGCATTCTTTTTGTGGGCAGACTTTTTCTGTGCCACGGCGCTTGGTGGTTTTAATGGTGACCAATGGCCACTGGCATTTTGGGCAGGGTTCTTTCACTGGCTCGTTCCAGACGGCGTAGGTGCAGTCGGGATAGGTGGCGCAGGAATAGAATATTTTGCCGTAGCGTGACTTGCGTTTGAGTAGCGTGCCTTTGTGGCACACCGGGCAATCCACGCCGGTGTCGGCGGGTTTTTCCAGCGGCTCGATGTGCTTGCATTCGGGGTAAGTGCTGCAGCCGATGAATTTTCCATAGCGCCCCATGCGCATGATGAGTGTTGAATCGCATTTGGGGCAGGTGCGCCCTTCCACCACTTCGGGCACGGTTTCGGCACCAGCTTCTTCACTGAGGTTGCGCGTGTAATCACACTCGGGATAGGTGGTGCAACCAATAAAGCGGCCGCGCCTGCCGAGGCGTATCGAGAGGGGTTTGCTGCACTTGGGGCAGGCTTCATCCAGCGCTTCCTGGGTAACGTCTTTGCGTTCTACATTTTCTTCGACATTGTCGACCAGCGCTTTGAACGGCGTCCAGAAATCCCGCAGCAACGGCACCCAGTCTTTTTCGCCGCGCGATACCGCGTCCAGCTCATCTTCGAGGTGCGCGGTGAAGTCATAGTCGACATATTGCGTAAAATATTCGGTGAGAAATCTGTTGACGATGCGCCCTACATCAGTAGGCTTGAA